>JAJXTA010000023.1 GCA_021784265.1 bacterium
GAGCGCGCTTTGGACCTTGGCCGGGGCCCGGTTGATCTCGTCGGCCAGGACCAAGTGAGCGAAAATGGGCCCCTGGCGGGTGGTGAAGGCGCCGGATTGGGGGTTGTAGATCTGGGTGCCGACCACATCGGCCGGCAGCATATCCGGGGTGAACTGAAGGCGGGCGAAGCGAACATCTAAGGCGGCGGCCAGAGATTTGACGGCCAGGGTCTTGGCCAGGCCCGGGACCCCCTCCAGCAAGACATGGCCGTTGGCCAACAGACCAACCACCAGGCGCTCGACCAGGTACTTTTGGCCGACGATAACCTTCCCCATTTCGGTGAGCAACGGTTGCACAAATGCCCCCGTGCGTTGGACTTCCGCATTGATTGCCGTGATTCCCGTGTTCATCGGTTGTATCTTATGCGGCGATAGACAATTCCGCCAGCAATTGCGTTCAGTCCCGGGCGCGGTGGCGCCCGTCACTTTTCGCTTTTTTGGGGTTGGTCGAGCGGATCGCGAAGGTTTGGGGGACCAACCCGCGGGGTGGGCTGATCCCCGGCAGTCGATGCCAGCCCTCTTTAACGGCGTGGCCGGACCGTCGTTTGCCCTCCTCAATGCCTCGGTGCGGCGCTTAGGCATCTGCTTAAAGCGTGGGGAGCTTTCCTCGGTGTGAGGCAAGAGCGATCACCAATCACCGGCACCTCGGTGGCTTGGGTCAGGCCCGGGCGTGGCGCCTCGGCCTAAACCAATTGTGCAAAGGCCTCCACCCCGGCAGCCTCTCGCGCCAATACCACGTCTGCCGCCAACCCGGGTGCCGTTGCCAAGGCCCTCAGCATCCCCGATCGCATGGCCCCGGTTACCACCTGGATTACGTCCACCACGGCAAAATGACCACCCGCCTGGTCCGCGCCGGCCTGTTGGCTGAGATGCGCCGCCAGTTGGCCAATGTCAAAAGGCTCCGCCGCTGGGTGGGATCAGTGGAGCACGCTCTCCCTGGCAAACGCCGAACTCCAACGCCGGGAATCGGCGCCCCCGACCTCATGATCCGCGAACGTCCGGCTCTCCGCGGGATCAACCCAAAAACGTGCAACGCACCCCCTGGTCCGAGTCGTTTGGGGCTGCTGCGGCATCGGGACATCTACGCCGGTCGTACGACCGGCTGATTTGTCCAAGGACTGGGCTGCGGCTGATGCGGCTGGCCTAGGGCCGGGGGCCGGGCTTGGGCTCGAGTTCGCGTTTCCAACCGGCCAAGCCGATGCCCAGGAGCACGATGGTGCCGCCGAGGACCTGAAGCGGGCGGACCGGTTCGGCGAGGAGCGCCCACGCCAGCAAGGCCGCCAGCGGCGGCTGCACCAGCAACATGACCGACAACAGCGAGGCGGGCAGATGGGCGGAGGCAAACGTGATCAGCCCTTGCCCGGCCACCTGGCTCGTCAGGGCCAGTGCCAGTAACACGCCCCAGCCGGTGGCGGTGGTCGCCACGAGGCGTTCGTGGGACAGGCCGGCGACCAGCCAGAGGGCAGGACACGCAGCCACGCCCGACCACGCCATGATGGTGCCGGTGCTGAAGCTGCCGCGCAGCCGCTTGATCGAGAGCTGGTAGGAGGCGTAGAAGAGCGCCGTGGCCAGCCCCAGGCCGTCCCCGACAAGGTGGCGGACCGTCTGGCTCAAGCTCACCCCGGCCACCAGCACCCCTCCCGCCAACGCCAAACCCAGGCCGAGAACTAACACCCCGGAGACCTTCTCCGCGAGCCAAAGGCGCGCGCCCAAGGCGACGAAGATCGGGGCCAGATTGGCGAAGAGGGTGGCGTTGGCGACCGAGGTGAGTTTGATGGACCAATGCCAGACCGCCAAGTCGCCGGCGAAAAAAAAGCCTGCCGCGGCGAGCAGCCCAAAGGCCTGCCTGGTGGCCGGGCGAGAGGGTGGGGGAGTGCGGCGGCCCTCCAAGCCCACCCAGGCCCAGAGGACGGGGAGCGCGAACAAGAGCCGGTAGAAGGCCGTGGCGCTCGGGCCGACCTGGCTCCAGCGGACCCAGAGGGGCGCAAAGGCGATGCCAGTGGCGCCGGCCAGCAACGCCACCACGCCCACCCGCCGGCTGGTCGTCTCTTGCACGCCGCAGCGTATAGCACGCCCTCGCCGGCGCGTCACCTGTCCCGTGGTCCCGTGGTCGCGCACAATTTCGCCTTCCCATCAGGCCCGCCGGCGCTATCTTCAACTGACGCGGAGCACCTGCGGGGCGCACCACCCGTTCGCGCGGGGTCGAACTAACCCGACCGGCCGACCTTGCAGCACGCCCGCCACACATGGACGCGGCGCACATACGAAATTTTAGCATCATTGCCCATATCGATCATGGGAAGACGACCCTGTCGGACCGGCTTCTCCACCGGACCGGCACGATCGCGGACCGGCAAATGGAGGATCAGTTGCTGGACTCGATGGACCTGGAGCGAGAGCGGGGGATCACCATCAAGGCGCACCCGGTGACGATGATGTATCGGGCCAAGAACGGCCAGGACTACGAGCTGAACCTGATCGACACGCCGGGCCACGTCGATTTCAGCTACGAGGTGTCCCGCAGCCTGAGCGCGTGCGAGGGGGCGTTGCTGGTGGTTGACGCGGCCCAGGGGGTGGAGGCCCAGACCGTGGCCAACATGCACCTGGCGATGAAGCAGAACCTGACCATCATCCCGGTGATCAACAAGATCGATCTGCCGCATGCCAACGTGGCGCAAGCCAAGGCCCAACTGGAGGACATCTTGGCCATCCCCGGCGAGACCGCCATCCTCGCCAGCGCCAAAGAGGGCATTGGCATCGAGGAGATCCTAGAGGCCATTGTCGCCCGCATCCCGTCCCCCAAGCCGACCGGGGCCGCCTCGCTTCAGGCGCTGCTGTTTGACTCGTTTTTCGACACCTACAAGGGCGTGGTCACCCATGTGCGGGTGTTCCAGGGGGAGCTGCGCCCGGGGCTCCAGGTCAAACTGCTGCACTCGGGGAAGAACGTCGAAGTCAAGGAAGTGGGCAGCTTCAATCCCAAACCCTACACGCGCGAGCGCCTGGAGGTGGGCGAGACCGGCTATCTCACGGCCAACATCAAGAGCCCCAAAGACATCAAGATGGGCGACACCCTCACGGACGCCCGCCTGCCCGCCTCACCGCTGCCCGGCTTTCAGGAAATCCACCCGATGGTCTTCAGCGGGCTCTACCCGATCAACACCGCCGACTACGAGCACCTCAAGGCCAACCTGGCCAAGCTGCAGCTCAACGACTCGGCTTTCGTCTATCAGGCCGAAAGCTCGATTGCCCTGGGTTTCGGTTTCCGCTGCGGTTTCCTGGGCTTGCTGCACCTGGAGATCGTCCAGGAACGGCTGCGGCGCGAATACGGGATGGACATCATCGCCACCTACCCGAGTGTCGTGTACCGCGTCCGCCTGGCCGCCGGGGAGGAGAAGGAGATCGACAATCCCGCCTTCCTGCCCGAGCCCAACCACATCGCCGAGATCCAGGAACCGACGGTGCGGGCGTTTGTGATCTGCCCCAACGAGTATATCGGGGACCTGATGGCCTTGATCAGCGAGAAACGCGGTCTGCTGGATCATACCGAGACGCTCGACCCGCGCCGGGTCATGCTCACCTGCCGCCTGCCCCTGAACGAGATCCTCATTGACTTCCACGACCGCATCAAGAGCATCACTCGCGGTTATGGGTCGATGGATTACGAGCACGCCGCCTACCAGGCGTCGGACATGGTGAAGCTGGACCTGCTGGTCAACGGCGAGCCGGTGGATGCCTTTTCCTGCATCGTCCACCGGGCCAAGGCGGAGGGGCGCGGGCGGGCGCTGGCGGCCCGGCTCAAGGAAGTCATTCCCCGGCAGCAATTTGCCGTGGCCATCCAAGCGGCCATCGGCGGCAAGATCATCGCCCGCGAGACCGTCAGCGCCTTCCGCAAGGACGTGACGGCCAAGTGCTACGGCGGGGACATCTCCCGCAAACGGAAGCTGCTCGAGAAGCAGAAAGAAGGCAAGAAGCGCATGAAGGCTATCGGCGCGGTCAATATTCCCCAGGAGGCGTTTATCGAGGTCTTGAAGGCCTGAGCGCTGGCGTCCACCCATGAATCTCCGCTGGTTCGTTTCCCGCACCGCCCGGCAGGCGGGCGACCTGCGCAAGCAGGTGCGGTTCATCTTTCAGTCCCAACGCGATCTGTTGGCCCCCCGCGCCGCCACCGAGATCACCCGGGCCCTGGAGGCCTTTGCCACCGTTTACGACGTGGGCACCGCCGACCAGCCCACCCTCCAACGAGCGGCCGACAAGCTGGAACAGGCGGCCAACCAATGGCTTCAACCCTATCCTAGCCCGGCAGCCCGGGAGAACTTCAAGGAATTCCTCGTCAGCGCCGTGCTGGTGCTGACCATCTTCAACTTCTTCTGCCAGCCGATGAAGATCCCCTCCGGCTCGGCCCAACCGACCCTCTACGGGAACGTGGTGACGGACCTGAAGGAGGACCCGGGCGCCGTGGTGCCGGGCGGGTGGGGGAGGGTGCTGGCGTGGTTCCAGGGGATCGACTACCACCTCTGGGTGGCCCCCGTCGCGGGCCGGCTGCACATCGACGAGCCGCCCCCGCTGCTCGGGTTCATCAAGCGCACCCGCTTCACCCTCGGGGATAGCACCTACAACGTCTGGTTTCCCCCAGAGCGCCTCATGGACTTGGCGGGCGCGCACGAAGAGCAAGAGTTTCGCCAGGGCGATACCGTGCTGAAGCTGCGCATCTCCAGCGGTGATCGGTTGTTTGTGGATCGGTTCACCTACAACTTCCGCCGGCCCGAGCGGGGTGAGGTCATCGTGTTCGTCACGGCGGGGATCACCCCCTATTTGCGCCCGCACCCGGGGCCGGACCTGATCCCCGACACCCACTATATCAAACGGCTGATCGCGCTGGCGGGCGACCATGTCCGCATTGGCAACGACCGCCACGTCGTGATCAACGGCCAACGGCTGGACGCCTCGACCCCGCACTTCGAAAACGTCTATTCCTTCGACCCCAAGACGCCGCCGCGCGAGAGCGTCTATTCCGGTCACGTCAACGAATTGGTGGGCCGGCGCGCGGGCCGGGGCGGCCTGGCGCCCTTCTTCCCGGACGAGTCGGCGGAGTTCGTGGTGCGCCCCGGCTGTTACCTGGCCTTCGGCGACAATACCATGAACAGCTACGACGGCCGGGCGTGGGGTGATTTCCCGCGGGAGAAGGTTGTGGGACGGGCCTGCTTCGTCTTCTGGCCGCTCACCAGCCGGTTTGGCTTGGTGTTTCACTAGCGCCCGGCGCGCGTGCGGAGCGCGACCCGCGGGACTTCGGCATGGCCGATCCGTTCTCCAATTCGCGGTCGCCGCCCCCGGCGCCGCTGGCGCCGGTCGCGTTGGGCGGGTGGTGGTGGCTGCTCTGGCGCTGGTTCACTTCACCCACGGTCCGCGCCGCGATGGACCTCCACCGGCGCTTGGGGCTGCGGCTGCGCGATCGGCGGGACCTGTTGGACGAGGCCACCCGCGCCACGCTGCGCGCGGCGCTGGACGCTTTGGCCGCGGCTTGGGCCCGCGGTGAGACTGCCGCCGCCTTACGGGAGCAGATGCGCCAGACCGCCGCGGTCGCCGACCGCTGCCTGCCCAAGCCGCCCTGGGCCGCCGCCCGGGAGGGCGCCGAGATGTTGTTGATCGCCCTGACCGTGGTGTTGGCCCTGCGCTCCTTCGCCGTCCAGCCGATGCAGATCCCCTCCGGCTCGATGCAGCCCACCCTCTACGGGGTCACGGCCGAGGACATGCGCTTTCGCGATGGTTTCCAACCGCCGGTCGGTTTGCTGGCTCGTTGGCGGGCGTGGGTCCGGGGCGAGAGCGATTACCACATCGTCGCCCGCACCCCGGGCCTGCTCGAGGAGATTGAGCCCCCGCAACCACTCGTTCCGTTCCTGCCGGGCTTGCCGTACCTCACCAAACAACGCTTCCGCCTCGGCGGCACCTGGTACACCGTCTGGTTCCCGCCCCAAGACCTGCCCAATCCGACCCCGTTCAACGTCCCGCCGGACCATCTGTTCTTCGCCCATGCCGGCGTTAATCCCCGCCGCCGCTACCGTGCCGGCGAGGATATCATCAACCTGCGGGTGATCGCCGGTGATCACGTGTTGGTGGACCGCTTCACCTACAATTTCCGCCGGCCTCGCCGCGGTGAGATCATCGTGTTCGAGACCGACGGGGTCCTCGGCCTCCAACCGGGGACCCACTATATCAAGCGGCTGATCGGCTTGGGCAACGAGCACATTCGCATTGGCAACGACCGTCACGTGGTCGTGGACGGCCAGCGCCTGGACGCCACCACCCCGCACCTCGCCGGTGTGTACAGCTTTGCCGGCCCGCCGCGAGAAAACCAATACGCGGGCCACCTCAACGATTGGGTGGCGCGCCGCAACCGCGTGCCCCGTGGGGCGCTCGCTCCCCTGTTTCCCGACGGCTCGGCGACGTTCACCGTCCGACCGCACCATTACCTCGTGCTCGGCGATAACACCGTGAACAGCTACGACAGCCGGCGCTGGGGCGATCTGCCCCAGGAGAATGTCGTGGGCCGGCTCTTCATGGTCTATTGGCCGTTCAGCGAACGCTTTGGGTGGGGCCAAGAATGAGGACGGGACGACGGGACGATAGAGATTTATGCGACCGTGGTTCTACCTGATGAGCGGGTTGGTGGTGGCGCAAGCCTGTTGGGGTGGGGGGGGCGCGACCTCCCAGCCCGCCCAAGCCTCGGCGGATCCGGCTTGGGTGCCGGCCACGCGCATCGCCATCGTCGGCGGGCGCTGGCAAATCAATGGCGTCGTGACCTATCCCGACGCGCCCGCGGAAGGCTTGCTGCTCAATGTTCGGATGGTCAACGCCACGTTCGAGGATCGCCAGCGGCCCGGGTTTGATCCGGAGGCCAACACCCAGCGTTTCTTGAGCCGGATTCCGGAGTACCTCGCGCACGGGGTGCGGGCCTTCACCCTGAATCTCCAAGGCGGATTTCCCGGCTACGAGGGCGCGCTCAACTCCGGCTTCAATCCCGATGGTTCGCTGCGCGCTCCCTGTCTGGGGCGCCTGCGGCGGGTGATCGAGGCCTGTGACCGCCAGGGCGCGGCCGTCATCCTCGGGTGCTTCTACCAACGACAGGACCACGTGCTGGCGAGCGCCGATGCCGTCCGGGCGGCGGTGGTCAACACGGCGCAATGGATTCAAGCCTGCCGCTTCCGCAATGTCGTGCTGGAGATCGCCAACGAATATGGGCACCCTGGCTTTCACCACCGGCTGCTCGCACGCCCCGAGGGCATCGCGGAGCTTGTCCGCCTGGCTAAACGCGCCGCGCCGGGCCTGCTCGTTTCCGCCAGCGGGTTGGGGAACGGCGCCACGGATACGCCCGCGGCCGAGGCGGCGGATTTCCTCTTGATCCATTTCAACACCACGCGCCTCGAGGATATTCCCCGGCGGATCACCGCGCTGAAGCCGTACGGCAAACCGATCGTGTGCAACGAAGACAACAAGCTGGGACCCGCCGGCGCGGCGGCGGCCCGCGCCTGTGTTGCCAACGGCGCCTCCTGGGGCTTCATGGACGAACAGCTCAACCAACGGTTTCCCTTCAGCTTCCGCGGCGCCGACGATGACCCAACCGTGTACGCCGCGCTACAACAGCTCGCCACGGCGCCCGGGGCGGCGGCGGTGGACGCCTACTTCCCGCCGCCAGAATCGCAAGGCGGTTGGCGTCAGCTCGACCAGCCCGAGGCCATCCGCCGCCTTGGGGGCATGGACCCCGAGAAGCTGGCGGCGCTGCGCCAGTGGCTGTTGCAGAGCGATGACCGGCGCTTCGCCGCCGACGTGATCCGTCACGGCTACATCGTGCTGGAGGTCGAGCGGGGCAACAGCGCCAAGACCGACGCGGGCCGCGTGGCGTCGGTCTCGAAGGCCGTCTGCGCCACGGTGCTAGCCATCGCCTCCGAACGCAGCCAACACGGGTTGACTCCGCGCAAGATGCGCTTCAGTGATCCGGCGTTTGACTTCATCCCTTGGGCCGCGCCGTTGAGCGACCCCCGCAAGGCGCGAATCACCGTCGAGCAATTGCTCAACCACACCTCCGGCATCTGCCCGGAAGCCCTCGGCGCCCCCAACGACGGTTCCTGGGAATACATCCTGGGGCACAGTGGTGACGAACGGACCGCCCGCCTCGCCTTCGATCCCGGCACGGCTTGCGGCTACTCGACCATCGCCTTGAGCCATGCCGCCTTGGTCTGCGAAAACGTCACCGGCGAGACGTACGACCGGTTTGCCATTGCCGCGCTCTTTAAGCCGCTCGGGATCGAGCATTGGTGGTTTCAGTTTTACGACGGCGGACCGAGCCTCGGCCGCCATCCCTCGCACGGTTTGGGCATGCCGGCGCGCGACTTAGCCCGCATCGCCTACTGCATGCTCTACGACGGCCAATGGCAACGGCAACAGGTGGTCCCCAAGTGGTTTGTCCAGCGCACCGCCGCACCGACCCAGCACGTCACGACCCCCGAAATGCGCTGGAAGTTCAACTCCCAGACCTTCTCCGACGGGTGGGAGTTGCCGTCCCGGTTGACCGGTACCGGCGGCCGCGACGGAACCGGCATCCCGCCCGATGCCCGGGACAAACCGGGCTCGGGCGGCCAACTCATCGCCTTCGTGCCCAGCCTCGATCTGGTCGTCACCCGCCAGACCGGCAGCAGCGGCGAGTGGGCGTTCGAGGAATACCTGCGTCGGGCCTGTGCGGCGGTCGTCCCCGACGCCCGCGCCGGACGGTAAGCCAAGCGCACGGCACGACCGCAGAAGTGATATTCGATCCCTGGAGGAGACGAGACCGGACAGCGAATAAAGGTTGGGTGAGGCGGGGCGCTGGAGAGCGCTTGGGCGAGCTATATTGCGCACAATGTTTGTTATGTTTAATACGCCCTCCGGCCAATGCCGCCCGCCGCCGGCCCAAACCTCCGACCCCATGCGCCCGACCCGCGGGCCACCAGCGCCGCGGGAGATCCCCCACCCGCCTCGGCCACCCCGAACGCGGCCGCCGACCCTCGCGCTTGACGAATATGAGGCGGCCGTGTTTGTGTCACTGCCACAGCGCTTATGAACGATAAGACCCAACGAACGAACTTCCTGCGGTCCTGGGGACTGTTGCTGGCGGTGTTACCTGGAATGGCGGCGGACACTCCGGCCACGCCACCGGCGGGCACACCGGAGGCGAGCCCGGTCCGGGAAATCATCGTGGTGTTCAAGACCCACTTCGACATCGGCTACACGGATTTGGTGACGAACGTGCTGAACCGGTACCGAACGCAATTTGCCGACCGCGCCTTGGCGGTGATCGACCAATCGCGTTCGCTCCCGCCCGCCCAGCAATTCACCTGGACGGTGCCGGGCTGGCCGCTGGAGGAAATGCTGTGGCCGGGCCAGACGCCGGAGCGGCGCGCGAAGCTGGTGCAAGCCCTCAAGGAGGGCCGGTTGGCTGTGCATGCGATGCCGTTCAGTTTGCAGACCGAAACGCTCGACTTGGAGGATTTGGTTGAAGGCATGAGCTATTCGTCACGCCTCACCCGGGACAACGGCCTGCCACTGCCGCGCGCGGCGAAAATGACCGACGTGCCGGAGCACACCTGGGTGCTGCCCACGCTGTTGAAACATGCCGGCGTCGAGTTCCTCCAAGTCGGCTGCAACGGCGGCAGCAAGCCGATGCGGGTGCCGTTGCTGTTCTGGTGGGAAGGTCCGGACGGCTCGCGCCTGCTCACCTCCTATTCGCCGGAATATGGCACCGACCTCTTGCCGCCGAAGGACTGGCCGTATCGCACCTGGCTGGCGATGATCATGACCGGTGACAATCACGGCCCGCCCACAGCGGCGGAAGTGGAACATCTCCTTCACCAAGCCGCCCAAAAAATGCCCGCCGTCAAAGTCCGCTTCGGACGGCTGGAGGATTTTTACCACGCCTTCATGGCGGAACAGAATCCGAACGTCCCGGTCGTGCGGGGCGACATGCCGGACACGTGGATTCATGGCTTCGAGGCCATGCCCCTCGAGACCAAGACCGGCTGCGACGTGCGCCCGCTGGAAGGCGCGCTGGCGACGCTCGACACCGAATTGCGCGCGTCCAGTCTCTCGACCCCACCGGTCGCGCCGCTCCTGGCGCGCGCCTATGAAAACAGCCTGCTCTTCAGCGAACATACCTTCGGCTATTATGGCAGCCAGCCCGGCGGCTTCTGGTATGGCGAGGAGTGGAAACAGAAGCTCGCCGCCGGCGCCTACAGCCGCTTTTTGCGGTCCTTCGACGACAAACGCGCCTACATCCACGCCACGGCGAACATCGTGACGAACGCCCTGCGCGCCCGGCTCCAACTCCTGGCGCAGAACGTGGACCTCGAGGGTCCCCGGGTGGTCGTCTTCAATCCGCTTCCGTGGGCGCACAGCGGCATGGTCGAGGCGTCGGCGCCGCACGGTGACTGGTCCGGCCTGCGTGATCTGGCCAACGGCACGACGGTCGTCGCGGAGAGGGTCGGCGGCACGATGCTGCGCTTTCTCGCCCGCGACGTCCCTGCCGGTGGCTACAAGACCTTCCAGCCCACGACCGGCCAGGCTGTGGAGCCGGCGGAATCCACGCCGGATGGGGTGATTGCCAACGAATTCCTCCGGCTCAAAGCCGACCCGGCCCGCGGGGGCATCGTCTCGCTGGTCGATGTGGCCAGCGGCCGGGAACTCGTCGCGTCTCAGGACGAGTATCGCTTGGGGACGTACTTCCAGGAACGGTTCTCGAAGGCGCAAGTCGATGCCTTCGTGGCGTCGTACTGCCGCGGCTGGGCATTGTCGCCGGCCAGCGACTTTAACAAGCCGATCCCCAAAGCCCTCCAACAGCCGTACGCGGTGCTGATGCTGACCAACTGGACCCTCACGGTGCACCGCAGCCGCGTGGCGCAAACGATCATGCTCCATTCCGCCGACGCCACCCCGTTGGCCAGGGCGGTCACGCTCAAGTACACGCTCGCGGCGGGACAACCGTACCTGGACCTGGAATGGGCCATCGAGGACAAGACGGCCAATCCACTCCCCGAAGGCGGCTGGCTGGCGCTGCCATTCAACCTCCCCACCCCGCGGTTCCGGCTGACGCGCCTCGGCTCGCTGATCGATCCGACGCGCGACATCATCGACGGCGGCAACCGGCATCTGCTCTGCCTCAACGCGGGCATGACGGTCACCGACGCCGACGGTTTTGGGGTCGGCCTTTGCCCGCTGGACTCGCCGCTGGTGAGCCTGGACGAACCGGGGCTGTGGCAATTCTCGCTCCACTACACCCCCAAGCGCGCCCGGGTCTTCATCAACCTCTACAACAACGAATGGGACACCAACTTCCCGCTCTGGCAGGACGGCTCGTGGAACTCGCGCGTGCGCCTTTGGGTGGCGCGAGGAGGCAACGCCGCGAGCAACCTGCTCACGCCCGCGTGGGAGGCGCGCGAGCCGCTCGAGGCGGCCTACAGCGACGGCCCGCGGGGAACACTGCCGCTGACCAAGGCGGGTTTGACGCTCTCCCGGCCTGGGGTCCTGGTGACGCTGTTCGGCCCTGATCCCTATAGCGACCGAACGTTGGTGCGGGTGTGGGAGCTGGCCGGGCAGGCCGGGCCCCTGACCGTCACGCTGCCGGGGGATTTCCCCGCCGCGCACGCCCTGCCGGTGAACCTGCGCGGCGAACCCGCCGGCGCCCCGGTGAGCGTCCAGTCCCATGCCTTCACCTGCGAGCTCGGCGCCTTCGCCCCGGCGAGCTTCCGGCTGGAGTGATCGGCCGCCGCTTGAGCAACCGGTTCGCGCCCTGCGTTTTGGCCGCCGTCGGGCTCCTGGCCGGTTCCGGGCGGGCCTGGGCGCACCTGCCCGCCCTCGCGTCCGCCACGGTGACGATTGCGGACGACGGACACTACACGCTGCGCCTGAAGTTTGATGTCGCGGCTTTCACGCTGAACCAAACGCCGGCGGCCGCCACCGATCCGGACATGATCGAGCTGTTGAATAGCCCGACGAACGTGCTGGCCACGCGGCTCGAGCAGGCGCAGGCGCGGTTCCTCGAGGAACTCACTGTCGAAGCCGGCGGCGGTCGCGCCACCGTGGAAACCATCACCTACCCCACGGTGAATGATCTCCATCGCTACGAGGAGTCGGTGGACCTCGTGCAGTTGCCGGTGATGCTCGAGTTATCGCTGGCGGGCCGGCTGCCCGCGGGCGCGCCCTGGGTGTCGTTCCGGTTTCCCCCCAAGCTGGGCGTGCTGGCCTTGACGGTGCGGCGCCCGGTGCGGGCGCCGGAGTCGCTCGTGGTCAATCCCGGGGAGACGACACCGCCCATTCCGCTGCAACTCGGCGGCGCGTCCCCTGCCCTGCCCTCCCCTGCCCCACTGGCCGAGCCGAGCCGCTGGCGGATGGCCGGGCGCTACCTGCGGTTGGGGTTCGAACACATTTTGCCCAAGGGAACGGACCACATCCTGTTCGTGCTGGGCCTGTTCCTGCTCGGGAATCGGCTGAAACCGCTGCTGCTCCAGGTCACCGCGTTCACCGTGGCGCATTCCATCACTCTGGCATTGTCGTTGTACGGCGTGTTCCGGCTCCCATCGGCGGTGGTCGAACCGCTGATTGCCGCCTCGATCACCCTGGTGGCGGTGGAAAACCTGTTCACCAGCGAGCTGCGGCCCTGGCGGCCGTTTGTCGTCTTTGGCTTTGGCCTGCTCCACGGCCTGGGCTTCGCCGGCGTCCTCAACAGCTTCGGTCTGCCCCGCAACGCCTTCTTCCTGGCCCTGGTGACCTTCAACGCCGGGGTGGAACTCGGCCAACTGTCGGTCATTACCCTGGCGTTTGCGGCGGTGGGCTGGTGGCGCCGACGCCCGGGCTATCGCGGGGCCGTGGTCGTGCCGGCCTCCCTGCTCATCGCTGGGATTGGCAGCTTCTGGACTGTCCAGCGGGTCGCGCTGGCGCTGCACT
>JAJXTA010000736.1 GCA_021784265.1 bacterium
TCCAGGTGGCGGTGACGCGCGCCTCCTTTCCGGTGGCCACGTACTGGGCCAGGGCCTGGAGCGTCTCGTCGCCGAGGAAGTTGAAGGCCGGCATGCGGGCGCCCCCTTTGCGGATGAGCTGCGCGATCCGCGCGACCTCATACTTGGCCCGCAGGTTCCGCAAGGAGGGGAACTGCGGCGGGCTGCCACTCAGGTCTGGCTTATGACAAGTCGCGCAGTCGGTGAGGTAAAGCTGCCGCACGCTCACCCAACCGGTCGTCTGGGGCCGGGGCACCAGCCGCAGCACCCAGGCCATCACGTTGGCATTAACGTAGAGCAGGCCCGTGCTCGGGTCGAAGGCGGGACCGCCCCACTCCCCGCCCCCGTCGAACCCGGGAAAGATGACGGTGCCCTCCCGGCTCCCGGGGATGAACTGCCCGCCGTAGCGCAGCTTGCGGAGCCGCGCCAGCACGTCCGCGTGGGCCGCCGCGGTCCGGTCGGTGACCATGTCGGGCGTAAACTCCTGGTCGGCGAAGGGCTTGGGCCAGCGGGGCACGGGTTGGGTCGGCGCGGTTTGCTCGCCCTCGAGGTCCGACGCGGGCACCGGGCGATCGTCGATGGGGAACAGAGGTTGGCCGCTCTCCCGCTCGAAGACGAAGACATAGCCGGCCTTGGTGATCTGGGCCACCGCGTCCACTCGGCGCCCGGCCCGCTGGAGGGTCACGAGGGTGGGTGGCGCCGGAAAATCGCGATCCCAGAGGTCATGCCTGACGCCCTGGAAATGCCACACCAGCTTGCCGGTGCGGGCGTTGAGCGCGAGCAGGCAATCGGCAAAGAGATCGTCGCCCAGCCGATCAGCCCCGTAAAAGTCGAACGCCGCCGAGCCGGTCGGGACAAAGACCAGGCCCCGCTTCTCATCGACGCTCATCCCGGCCCAGTTGTTGGCGCCACCGGAGTACTTCCAGGCGGCGGGCGGCCAGGTGTCGTAGCCAAACTCGCCCGGATGCGGGATGGTATGGAACGTCCAGCGGACTTGGCCGGTGCGGACATCGTAGGCGCGAATATCGCCCGGCGGCGAGGGGAGGTCTTCGGGCAGGGCGCTGCCGAGAATGAGCAGGTCCTGATAGATGACCCCCGGGCTGGTGGCCGTGACCGAAAGCCCTTCGGGGTCACGGCCCAAGCCGTCGCGCAAGTCCACCCGCCCGGCGTGACCGAAGGAGGGGATTCCTTGGCCAGTGGCGGCGCTCACCGCGTAGAGGTTATGCCCCACCACCAAGAAGACCCGCCGGTCCCCACCGGCGCCCCAAACGGTGACCCCGCGATTGCGCACCTTGCCCCGGTGCTGTTCCTCGGGCGGATGGAAACTCCAGATCAGCGTTCCGTTAGCCGCGTCCAAGGCAATCAGCCGGAGCGAAGGCGTGGTCGCATACAAAACGCCGCCGACACAAACCGGGTTGCACTCCATTTCCGAGCCCGGAAAGGCGTCGCCGCTCTCGTAGCGCCACGCCTGCCGGAGTTGGCGGACGTTGCCCCGGTTGATCTGACGGAGTTTCGAGTAGTGCAGGGCGTCGGGTGTGCCGCCATAGACCTGCCAGGTGCGGTAATTTTCGGCGGCGGCTTGCGGCGCCCTCCAGACTCCCGCCAGCACCAGCACCGCGCCCCACCACCGCGCCGCGCAGCCCCACCGTGGTTTCCTCATAGGCTTCGGGTTTCGGGACGGGCGTGAGGTTGGGGATGAGGCGCCGGGGAACAAGGTCGGCGGCTACGATCTGACAGCATGAGTTGAGTCGGCAGTTGCGCGCATTGGGTCGGATTAAAACCCGCGGCGCCGCTGCCGTCCAGTCTGCTCCGTCAGCGCCCAGCTCACGCGCGTGTCGCCCGCACCCGCGCGGCTCAGATCAAACGCTTCGCGGGTGGGCGACGCGAAAGCCGACCCGGCGTCGCGGGATAGGGGGATAGGGCGGCTGGAGTCGAAATGCCTTGCCTCCCAGGACCGGCGGTGGCAGTATCCCCTTGCCAATGCGCGGGAGAGACCGGGCCTTTGAGGAAGGCCCTGATTGCCAAACTTATGAAACCCAATCGTCCAACCCACACCATCGCACTTCTGCTTCTGGCCCTGAGCTCGTTCACCAACGCCACCGGCCCCCTCCACGGAGAGCCGGGCGGCAAGACGCCGCCGATCCTCAGCCCGGCAGCGCTCCAGAACATCGAGGCGGCGGTCCCGCCGACCGCGACGGCCACGCCGGCGCGGCCGCGCCGGCTCCTCGTCTTCTGGCGCTGCGAGGGGTTCTTCCACGGCGAAGGCATCGCGGGGGCAAACCACGCCCTCACTGTGATGGGCGGCAAGACCGGCGCTTACACCGCGGACTTGAGCGATGACTACGCCGTCCTCGAGCCGGCCACGCTGGCGAAGTACGACGCGGTCGTCCTGAACAACACCACGCAGTTGAAATTGCCCGTCACCGCCCGGCAGGCGCTACTGCAGTTCGTGCGCCAGGGTAAAGGGCTCGTCGGCATTCACGCCGCCACCGACTCCTTCTCCGACTGGGCCGAGGGCGCGGCGCTGTTGGGCGGCGTGTTCGACGGCCATCCGTGGGGCGGCGGCGGCACCTGGGCCTTCAAGCTCGACGAGCCGGACCATCCCCTCAACCGGGCCTGGGCCGGCCAGGGCTTTAAGCTCCGCGACGAAATCTACCAGTTCAAAGCCCCGTACACCCGCGCCGACCGGCGGGTGCTGGTGAGCCTGGATTTGTCCGACCCGGCTACCGGCGCGGTCAGAACGGGGTGAAGCGGACGGACCAGGATTTCGCGGTGGCCTGGGTCAAGTCGTGCGGCGAAGGGCGGGTCTTCTACTGCAGCCTGGGTCACGCCGACAACGTTTTTCAGAGTCCGGAAGTCCTGC
>JAJXTA010000024.1 GCA_021784265.1 bacterium
CCAGGCCGCGGTGTTCATTGATGAGAACGAAAAGAGCATCCAGCAGGCCGCCTTTGGGATTAACGCCCCCCAGTCCCTCACGCTGTTCAACAGCCCGCTCTGGACCTGGGTCAGCTTCCCGGCCACGCGGCATGGCCAGGGGGGCACGCTGAGCTTCGCCGACGGCCACGCGGAGTTTTGGCGTTGGCTGGAGGCCAATACCGCCCACATCGCCAGCCTGAACGATTGGACCGTCATGAAACCGGCCGTCCCCAACACCGACCGTGATCTGGGGCGCTTCTTTCAGGTCGTGCCCGAGCAAGTCCCACTCCCCTGACCACCCGCGCACGGCTAAGGAACAAGGCGCGCGCCGCGCCCCAGGCCACTTCGAGGGCCACCAAGGTCTGGTTCAGTCCTGGACGGACCCTCAGCGGCCCGGGTCCAGATGCGCTTTCACCCACGCCAGCGCGTCAGGTACGTAGCCGGGCCCGAGCTGGTGGCCCTTGTCGTACCAGATCAGCTTGGTGTTCGGTCCCTCGAGGTAGTGATGATAGGAGGCCTCGACCTTGGCCGCCACGCCCAGGCCGTCCCGCCGCCCCATGAGCATCAGCAGCGGCCGCTGGCCCAGGCCCCAGGTATAGTCCACCGGCGAGGCCGGGCCATAGCCGAGGCTCAAGAGGGGCGGGACACAGGTCACCGCCATCTGGATGCGCGGTTCGACCGCCAAGAGGTAGAAGGCGTCCATGCCGCCCATGCTGTAGCCGAGGACGCCGACCCCATTAGTATTGACGACGCCGCGAGCATAGACGAAATCCAGGGCGCGGCGGTAGTCCTTGACGGTCTGGACGGAGATTTCGGCGAAGGTGAAATAGTTCCGGCGCGGCGGGGCCTGGGGATCGTCGAAGGGATTGACTTGCTGGTAGTCGATCTCGTGGCTGCGCTCGCCGTGGGTCGCGGCGTCCAGCGCCAGCGTGGCATAGCCGGCCTCCAGCAGCGCGGTGCGCATAAGACCGCCGTTGATGTAGTTGTCGTCCTTGTACCAGTCTTCTTTGCCCCCAGACCACCCGTGCAGCAGCAAGATCAGCCGCCACGGCCGCTGATTGGTGCTGGGAAACTCGAGGTAGCCGGGCACCAGAAACCCTTGGGCGCCGCGAAACACGATCTTCTCCCGCAGTCGGCCCCCCTCACGCCACGCCCGCACGACGCGGCCTTCGAGGGGAATGCTCCGATCGTAGTCCCAAAAGGGGAGGCGCGCGTTGAAGGCCTCCTGGCTGATGCGCGGGTAAGGCGCCGAGTCCTGACCCTGGAGGGGCCTGAGGGGCAGGGCGGCCAGGAGGAGGGTGGCGAGGCACGCCGCGCGCCAAGCCCCGTACCCGGGGGGCCGGGAGCCAAACGAGGCGGGCGAAGACGAATTCATCTCCAAGTGAGGCTCAGGATTTCGGCTGGCCCCCGGGCGGCAACAGCGGATGGAGAGGGCAGTGAGCGCAGTCGGGGCGCCGGGGGCGGCAGAAGTCCTTGCCGACCATGACGAGCTGGGCATGATAATCCTGCCAGTAGTCCAAGCGCCGGGGGGTGGGCAGGTGGTTGAGGTTGGCGACACAGAGTTGCTGCAGGTGGTCATAGGTGGCGTCCGAGGCGCACCAGCCGTGGCGCTGGAAGATGCGCCGGGTGTAGGCATCGACCACAAAGCTGGCATGCCCCCCGGCATAGAGCAACATGCTGTCCGCCGTTTCCGGCCCGATGCCCTTGACGGCTAAGAGCCGGGCGCGGACCGCGGGCGTCGGGCCGGCAAACCACGCCGGCAACGCGGCGTCATAGCCCTCGACCAACTCCCGCAGGAAAGCCCGCAGGCGGCGGGTCTTGACGTTGAAATACCCGGCGGGACGGAGGAGGGTCGCCAGCCGGCGCTCCGGCAGGGCGTAAAGCCGGCGCGGTTCGAGGACGTCGGCGGCTTTGAGGTTGGCGATGGCTCGCTCGACGTTGGACCAGCTCGTGTTCTGGGTCAGGATCGCGCCCACGCAGACCTCGAACGGCGTTTCGCCCGGCCACCAGTGGCGATGACCGTAGCGGGCGCGCATCAGGGCATAAGCGCGGCGGAGGTCGGTGGCTCGCGACCGTGTCATCGCCTCCAGCTTGCCGCGGGGACGCCGCGGGGGGCAACCGGGAAGTGGGCTGTTACCTCGAACCGAGCCCAGGGTCGGTCAAGTGACCGGCCCCGGCCCCAAGGGCCAACGCCCACGTGGCCACCGCGAGCAAGGCGGCCAGCCCGCCCGCCCAGCGGCCGCTCTGGGGCGCCTTGAGCCAGCGCGGGGAGGCCAGATTGAGCAAGCCACCCTCGAGCACGCCCACCACAAACCCGCCGGCATGGGCCACCACGTCGCTACCGGGGTCCACACCGATCAGAACGAACAGCAGACCACCCCCCAGCACCCCGGTCACCACCTCGCGCGGGGCGTGCGGACTGCGGCGCCACAGGGCGACCGAGGCGACGGCCAACAACCCCAAGCCGCCCATCACCATGCCGGAGGCCCCCAGGCCTTCATAGGGTCGGAGGCGCACCAGCAAGCCGAGCAGGTTGCCCCCCGCCCCCGCCAGGAACGAAGCCAACAACGCCCAACCGGGGCCGTAGCGCGCCATGGCCAGGCCCAAGACCAACAGACCGGTCGAGACGTTGGCCGCCAAGTGACCAAGGTCGGCGTGGAGGCTGATGGCGGTAAAGAGCCGCCACCACTCCCCGCGCCGGACGGCGAGGCTGTCCATCACCCCGGCGGCAGTGACACCCGTGCCCAGCGTCGTGCTGGCCCAATACCACAGGACCATTACCCAGCACCAATACAGGGCTCCCCAGTGAAACACCAAGCCGGACCACTGGAGGCGATGGCGCCACGCCCACCCCCGGTTCTCGCGGCGATAGGCGGCGATGGCCGCCAAGGCCCGCTCGTGGTCCCGCTCCTCGACCAAGAGCAGCCAGCCCTCACCTTCGGGGACGTGTTCGATCACCGTCTCGATGCCCTGACTGGTCAGCACCAAGCTCCAATCCATGGCCTGACGCTTGGTCCGGGCGTGAATAGCAGCGGACATGCCCTCCACCCCGTTCCCTTATCCCGCGTGCCGGTGGTGCGTGGCGAACGTCATGGGCACAACATAGGGCGGAGGCCTCAAAACGCAACCGCCCACCGCCTGGGCGGCGGCGCATCTCCCGCTCCGCCGCGATGGCCGGGGCGTCGAGGGTACCACCGGCGGCGCCCGCGCCGCCGCGTCACTTCTCCCGGTCCAACAGGAACGCGGCCAGGGCGTGCAGCGCGGCGGCCCGCCCGCCGAACCCCCGCAACGCGGCGAAGGCCTGGCGGGTCAGCCGCGCGGCGATGCCCCGCGACCGTTCCAAGCCCACGATGGCCGGGTAGGTGGCTTTTTGGGCGGCGGTGTCTTTGCCCGCGGTCTTCCCCAATTGGGCGCTGCTCTGGGTCACGTCGAGAATGTCGTCGATGATTTGAAACGCCAGGCCCACGTGGTGCCCGAACCGCGTGAGGGCTTGGAGTTGGGCCGGCGTGCAGTTGGCGCTCATCCCGCCCAGGCGAACCGCGCACGCGAGCAGGGCCGAGGTCTTACACTCGTGGATATACCGCAGTTGCCGCGCCGAGACCCGCTGGCCCTCGGCCTCCAGGTCGGCGACTTGACCCGCGATGAGGCGGAGCGACCCCGCGGCACGAGCCAGGTCCAACACCAGCACCCCATGCGGGTAGCGGGGCCAGTCCCGGCAACCGGCGACCAGCTCGAAGGCCTGGGTCAGCAAGGCGTCGCCCGCGAGAATCGCGATCCCCTCCCCAAACACCTTATGGTTGGTCAATTTGCCGCGGCGATAATCGTCATTGTCCATCGCCGGCAAATCGTCGTGGATCAAGGAATAGGTGTGAATACACTCGACGGCGCAGGCCAGGGGCAGGGCCGCCCCCGGGTCGCCCCCACAGGCCTCCGCGGCCGCCAAACAGAGGGCCGGCCGCAGCCGTTTGCCCCCGGCAAAGAGCGAATAACGCATGGCCCGGTGGATGGTGCCGGGTTTGACGCCCGCCTTGGGCAACAGGCGGTCCAGGGCCTGGTTCACCCGCGTGGTGGTGGCGGTCAGATAGGCTTTAAGATCAAACGGGACCGCGGTCTGGGCGGCGCCACGCTGCGCTCGGGCTGACATGGCTTTCCTTTAACCAATCGCCGGGGGGCACGCAAGCGAGGATGCCGCCCGGACCGGCGGGCGGCCCCGCACCAAGTAACGCACCGTCAACCAACTGTCCGCCAGCGTGGTCCGCAGCGGACCGCGCCGCGCGAACCGGCGCGCCGAGGAGAGCACCGGCGGCCCAATAAGCCTAACCCGGCCAGCCCGGGCGAGACGGCGGGCGAAATCCAAGTCCTCGAACCAGTCCCATTCCCGAAAGCCGCCCAGGGCAGCAAAGGTTGCCCGCCGCACAAAGACCCCTTGGTCACCCAAGAACCAGCCCAACCCGCGGCCCCGTAGATCGCTCAGCCGGCAGGTCCACTCGAGGAGGCGAGAGGGCGAGTCGAAGCGGCGGGCGAACGCGCCACCCACCACGCCGGGCCGCGTCAGCGCGGTTTGGAGCGCCGCCAGGCCCCCGGGCGCGAGCCGCGTGTCCGCGTGCAAAAAGAGGAGCGCCTCCCCCGCCGCGGCTGTGGCGCCGAGGTTCATCTGCCCCGCCCGCCGCGCTCGCCCAGCGACCATGACGCGGGCCCCCGCCGCTCGGGCCAGTGGCAGCGTGGCGTCGGTGCTGCCGCCATCGACCACGATGACCTCATGCCCTGGGGTGTTGGCCGCCAAGGCGGCGAGGGTGCCGGGCAGCAGCGCGGCCTCGTTGAGCGTCGGAATGATGATCGAAATCATGCGCGGGGGAGGAACCGTCCCGCCGCGCGCCGGTGGGTGCCAAGCCTGGCGTCGCTGCCCCCACCGCCCACCCGTCCCACGCCGCGCGGGTCGGCCCGGCGGAAAGGCGGTGGGCGGCGTGGTTTCACCGGTGCAAACCAGGGGGCAGGCCGGTTCAGGGAGCGATCGGCGGAAAATGCACCTTCGGATGGTGAGGGGCCAGCAGGCCGGCCACCAACGGCAATGGCACCACGGGCAAGAACAAGAACGGCGCCACCACCGCCAACGGGTAGTGCCACCACCGTGGCGGGCGGGCGGGACGTTCGGGCGGCGCGGTCTGGCTGGGCCAGTACACCATCAACCCATAGACGAAAATCCATAAACCGAACTCGAGCGGATTGCGGAGGCCAAAGTGCGTCTCCATCAACGTCCCCGTCAGGCCGAAGAGCAGAAAGACGGCAAACGGGCTGAAGGCGTAACGGCCCAGGATCAACGCCCAGCCCACAAACAGGGGGACGAGAATAACCACGCTGTGCAACGCCACGACGTCGAGATAGTTGGTCGAAGCGGTAATGTAGGCCTCCCCCACCTTCACCCCCCAGAGCGGGGCGAGGTTGGTCATCGTGGTCGTGATCGCCTCCTCGACCAGGGCCAGCGCCGTCGCGCTCAAAATGAACTTCAGCCGCCAATCCATCCGGACTCGGGCACTCCACGGGCGCCACCAGCCTCGCCCGCGGTACATCAGGGTGCCGCCACCGACGACCCAGAACAAGATCAGGCCCCACCCCATCCCGACCGTGGCCCGCAAGCGCGGATGGTGCCAGGTGATCACCGTGACGGCGCTGGTGGCCAGCAGCAGCCAAGCCCCAAGCGCGGCGACCACTAGTCGTCGCGCGGACGCGGGAGAGATTCGACGTACTTTTTCCACAACCCGAATTGGACGTAGAACTCGACGAAGTTCCGCGGGCGCAACTCGTACAGGCCGGTCATGACCCATTGCTTCTCCGATTTCTCATCCAGCTCGGCGTTGAGTTTCGCCCCGACGATCATCATGGGAGCATACGGATCGGCGGGCAAGGCATTCCACCAGCCCACGCGCGCGAAGCCCCGGAGGTACCACGGCAACGGCCAGTAATCGCCCCCCGGCGCGATGACCTTGATCAGGACCTGTCGGCCTTGGGGATCGGCCGCCGCCAGAGCGTCGAGCTCGTGGATCAGGCGCAGGATATCGGGCGACGTGTGCGCATACACATACGGGTTGCGGGGGTCGGCGGCGTAAGGATAGGCCGCCCGCCACGCCTGGAACCCAAGGTGGCTGAGGGCCAGCACCAGGACGCTCCCAACCAGCCCGCGGCGCCACCGCCCCCGGCAGGCCTCCAGCACCACCACGGCCCCGGCACCCGCCAAAAGGATCATGCCCGCCAGGAAACTCAAGGCGCACCACGGGGTCTTGTAGGCAACCGCCGAGTAGATGGCGGTGAGCACCACGGTGTAGAACGTCAGGAACCGCAGCAACGTCGGGCTGCCGCCCCCAGGCACGCGGCGCCCCAGGGCCGCGCCTCCCCCAATGGCGGCCAGAACGAGGATGACACCCTCGCTCCACACCGGCCCCTTGCCCTCGTGAAACCAACCCAGCCGTTCGAGGTAGAAATACCAGGGGTGAATATGGGGCGAGGCGCCTCCGGCCCGCCGCAGCCAGGGGAGGTAGGTGCGGAGCGAGTCGAGCGGACCGCTGGCGTTAGTGAAGAACGAGGAGAAGAAGAGCACCCCCACCGCGAGGGCCACCGCGGCGGCGGCCAGCCAATGGCTGAGCCGCAGCTCGGGGCGCGCCTCCATCGCCCCGCCGTCCACCCAGCGGCGCCAGAGCAGCGTCCCGGCCGCCGCCAGCGCCAGCGCGGCCAGCGTGAAGACAAAGGTCTCTTTCGTCGCGTACATCAGCCCCACGGCGGCCCCGGCCAGCAGCGCCCAGCCCAAACGCGGGCGGCGGGCGTAACGCCACCCGGCGCCGATCAGCAGCAGGGTGAAACCGACCAACGCCATCTCGTGAATGTAGTACCGGCTGTAATACACCATCCCCGGGGAGAGGGTGGTGAGGAGGCCCGCCCCCAAGGTGGCCCGGCGGCCCAGGCCGTCGGCCAAGAGCAGGAGCAGGAGAATCAGGCCGGTCCCGAACGTGACGGGGACCAAGCGCAGCGTGGCTTCGTCCAGGTGCGCGGCATCCCGCGCCCCACTCAGCCAGGCGAAGGGGAGGGTAGCGTAGGGGAGGAGGGGGCCGTGGTATTCGTTGGGATCGTAGCGGTACGTCCCCTCTTGCCAAAGGCCCAGGAACTTGATGGCTTGAACCGACTCGTCGCAGTGCATCGGCCGCGCGTCCAAGCGCGGGAGCCGAAGCACCAGGGCGCCGGCCGCCAGCAGCAGCAGGCCCAGGGCGAGCCCCCGATTCATTCGCCCGGCAGACCCCAGACTTCGATCTCGGTATAGCGGTTCAGGGCGCTGTAACTGCTGCCGTGGCTGTAACAACGGACGTAGCGGGCGTCGAGCCCCTTGACCGGGATCAGCTTGCCCTCGTAGTTCTCGAAATACTGTTTGTCAGTGCCCACGCCCAAGCCGATCTCGTTGTGCTGGTCGTTGTTGAACACCGTCCGCACGTTCTGGGTGAAGTCCGCATCGTCCGCGAGCTGGACAATCACATCGTGATAAACCTGGTAGGTGTTGTGGGCGTGCCAAATGACAATCGCGTAGATCTTCCCCGGTTTGCCCAGGTCCACCTGCACCCACTGCGTCTTGCGGTGAAGCTCGACATAGCTGTTGTCGTTGGATTCCTTATCGCCATCGGTGACCAGGTCCAGGGTGCCGGTGATCGGGGCCTTGTCGCTGGAGGAGACCGTCTTTTTCAAGGCGAGGTTCTGGACCCCTTTCGGCGCCAGGAAAGGCGGGCGCGGCTTGTCCGAGAGCTTCTCCACCTCGGGGCCCATCGGCAGGTCCGTGGGGGTGCCCATGAAGGCCGGGATGGGCAGCTTGAGCGGCAAGGGCGTCAACTCCGCGTCGGCGGCGCGGGCCGGGGTGAACCCGGTGACCGCCGGCACCGCCAAGGCCAGCCCCAGCCCAACCCACCGCCGTCCGTGTGTTGCGATTCCAACCCAGTGCTTCGTCATGTTCATTCGTTCCAAGCGTTTAGTCATTAGATTCCGCCAGCATGGACTTATTCAGGTTAAAACGCAACCCTTTGCCGGCCGTTTCTCCGGCGCGCACGCGCGTCAGAGGGGCTGGAAATGGAAGAGTTGGCCGGCGTGGGGGGGGACATCCAGAAAGAGGCCCTGGCTCTCGAGGTCATCGCCGTAGCGTTCGTAGCGCTCCTCCCCCAAGCGGTCGGCGAGGCGCCAATTGTACTGCGTGAGATTCGGCGCCTCCAGCGGGGCGTAACACTGGCTGCGACACGGGGTCAGGTTCACCACCACCAAGTCGAAGTCTGGCGCTTCCCGCTGCCAAAGGACCACGACAAAGTTCTCCCAGGTCGGGTTTTCCCCCCACGCCGGCCGCGGGGCGAGCAGCTTGCCTTCCCCGTGCCCGACGGCGGAGTCGGCCAGGACGCGCAGGAGGTGGTCATAGGCGGCCTGGACCTCGGGATCGACCGGCTCGGGCGGGCGTCGGCCCAGTTGGATCAAGGCCCGAAGGCGCGCGCCGGTTAGCTGGCCCTCGTGGACGAGCCGGGCCCCGGGCAACCCCAGGGTCAACAACGCGGCGGCACGGTGCTCGGCCGGACTGAGCCGGGTGGCGATCCGCGGTTCGTCGTGGTTCTCCAGGAAGTGGAGGCTGGCCCGCTGGAAGGCCGGGGGCCGGGTCGCAAGATGACGGTGGAGCCCCCGGTAGTCCCGGGCGACGACGTGGTCGTAGAGTTGTTTGTCGTAGGTGTAATCGAACCCCAACTCCTGGAGCCGCGGCTCCAGCCCCCAATACGCCTCGGCCACGAACAGGAAGTCCGGCTGGGCCGCTTTGACGGTCCGGAGGGCCTTGGCCCAGAACTCGGTGGCCGGCGGCGGCTCGCTGGCGGGAAAGTCGCGCCACGTCTGCACGAACACGTCGTTGAGCAAGAGCATGGCCATATCGCACCGAACACCGTCACAGCGCCGCGCCAGGGCCTGGAGCGCCTCGCCGACCGCCACCCGCGTGTCGGGCCGGCGGTAATCCAACTGCGCGGTGTCGGTCCACGCCGGGAAGTTCGGGTCCTTGCCGTGGGCGATCCAGAGCTCGCCGGCGTCGGTGCTCTGCCGAAAGGTCTCCGGGGCCGGACGCGTCGAGTGGACGAACCACTGCGGGTGATCGTGCACCCAGGGGTGATCCAACCCGACATGGTTGGGGACAAAATCCACCAGCAACTTGAGTCCGGCGGCGTGCAGCCGCTGCCGGAAGGCGCGCAGGCCGGCGTCTCCGCCCAACTCCCGGGCGACCCGGTACGCGGCCGCCGCGTAGGGAGAACCGAGCAGGTCGGCCTCGTGGAAGTCGGGGAGGCTTTCCGCGCACGCGCGGCGCAGGTCCGGGTTGGCCAGGCACTCGGTCCGACTGCGGGGTCCGACCTCCCAGAGCCCCATCGGCCAGACATGGGTAAACCCCCGCGCCTGCCAGTCGGCGAATTCGGCGGCGGGGACGTTGCCCAAGCGGATGACCTGACCGGCGCGGGCGGAAAGCTCGCGCAGCCAACACCGCACGTTCAGCTCGTACACCAAGGGATATTTCATAGCCTGTGCCGGCACCGGCGGGCGTCGGCGGGGGCCGACGCGGGGGTGGTGGCGGGCGAGGACCTAGGCGCTGTTGAGCACCTTGAGGGCCCTGGTCACGTTGGAGACCCGCATGATCAGCAGCCCCTTCTTGGCCGCGGGACTGGTGGCGCAATAACAGTACTCGATGTTGATCTTGGCCTCCGCCAGCCGCTGGGCGATCCGGGCCAGCGAACCGGGTTTGTTGTCGCCGTCGATCATCAACACCTCCGTCTCCGTGACGAGCGTGCCCCGCTCCTCGAACAGATACATCGCGCGCCGGCTGTCACTGACCACCATTCGCACCACGGTGTGGTCCACGGTGTCGCTGGTCGCGATGGCAAAGATGTTGATCTTGGCGGCGGCCAGGGCCTCGCAGACCCGTGCCAGGGTGCCGGGTCGGTTCTCCAAGAAGACGGCAAGTTGGGTGGTGATTTGCATGGCGCGCTGGTGGTTATCGGCTCATTAGTCACTAAACTACCAGAAATGGGCGGGGGTGCCAAATCAAATCCCCGTCCCACGCCTCACCGGCTCAGGGTGAACTGGCGGACCACGGGCCCTTGGGTGGGCAGGGCGAGCGTTCCCGTCTGCCCCGACCAATGGTCCAAATGCACGAGGAGGCGGGCGGGCGGAGAGCGGCGGGGGGGGCGCAAGCGCAAGGTGGCGGTACGCCCGTCGCCGCTAACCCGCAAGCTGAGGGTGAGCGGGCCGAAATCGGTCTGGATGTCCCGCATTTGGAGGACGGCGCCGGGGTGCACCCAGGCCGCGGGCAGGCCCTCGAAGAGGTGCAACTCCCCGCCCCGCTCCAGCGCCAAGCAGTGCCGCACCAGCCGGATAAACTCGGCGCTGGCCCAATTATGAGGCATGTCCCCCACAAACGCCGCTCCCTGGCCCACGGGCATCTGCTCCTCCCGCCAAACCAGCAGCGGAGAGGTGTGGTTGGCAAAAGCCACCAGCGTCCGGGCCGCCTTGTCGCCCTCCCCCAGCCAGAGCCAGGCGTGCGCATAAAACGAGCCGAAGTAAGTCCAGATACCGTTCTTGAGCCAACCGGTGTCCTGCACCAAACCCTCCAGTTCCACGGCCCGCAGCATCGCCATGTTCCCGCGCACGAGCGCATCGTCGGGGGCGAAGACTTCACCGGGGTACAGGGCATGCAGAAAACCCCATTGTGCTTTCTGGGGCGGGATCGCTGGGTCGTAGCGCATCCGGATCGGCAGGTAACGATTCCCGTGAGGATCGGTCCGCAAGTCGCGCTGGGCGGCCCGACGGAAGGCCGCGAGAAAATCGTCGTAGTCGCGCTGCCACGCCTCGGCTTGGGTCGTCTCGCCCAGCCAGCGGGCCGCCTCGACGGCGGCGCGCAAGCCCGCCAGCGTCCAGTAAACATTCGTGTACTCGGGCACGCGCTCCGCCAACCCGCCGTCGCTGAAGCCGTCGGGGATCAAGCCGGCGTTGGGAGCATCGGCGGGCGGCAGGGTGCGCAGGTGGCGGATGAACGCGACGCCCCGTTCCACGCGCAGCCAGACGGTGCGCAACCAGCCCGGGTCCCCGGTCAGGCGGGCATGGCGGGTGAGGGCCCACAACGCGATTCCCGTCTCCTTCCAATGCCCGTCGATGAGCATGAAACCGCCGTCGGGCCGCTGAAAACTCAGCAAGTACGCGATCCCCGCCCGGGTCTCGTTGGTTCGCCCCAGAAAGGTCATGGCTTCCAACAGAAAGGAGCCGTCCACGACCCACAGGCCGCGGTAACAGGTCGGGCCGACCTGGAAGGCGGGCAGGCCCTGCTTAATCTCCCGCGCCTGGTAGATGTTGCGGATGCTCGAGTCGAGCCGAGCTTGGATACCCGCATCGGGCACCTCCAGGTGGCCGTAGGGCAAATCGAGGTGACGCCAGTACCGCTCGGCCTGGCGCCGGGCCCGGCGCGCCTCCGCCACCGTGCGGGGAAAGGCGCGCGGCCCCGTCCCGCGGCCCACGCCGTACGCCAGGGTGGCCTGCCCGCCGGGCGCCAGCCGGAGGCGGGGGAATTCCAAGACGAGGCCGCCGGCATTGGTGCGGGCCCGCACCCACGCGATGGGGCAATCGACCACGGTGTTGGTTCCGACCGTCACCCGCCGTCGCGCCGGGTCGGCGAGGAGCGGCGCGCGGCTTTCGATGGTGAGCGTGGGGGTTAACTCGGCCGGGCGGTCGCCCCGGTTGCGCACCTGGAGGAGCAACCCGTCGTGCCGGGGCACGGGTGCGGCCGCTCTACTGCCGGCGTCGCCCAGCCGCGCCCGGGGCGGCGTCACCGCAAAGCCTTCCTCGACCACCTCCACCCCGCCGACCACCACCAGCGTGCGGACCACCGGCACCCGGGGGGCGACCAATTCCTGCCCCACCCAGCGCCCCGGCTCCGTCCAACCGGCAGTGATGCGGGTGCCGAAGCCCGAGTAGTTACCGGGATAATCATAAAGCAGGCTGCCTTCCTTGCTCACGAGGGTCTTCTGCCAGTCGTCGGGCAGGCAGATCGAGGTCTGCCACCACGCCGGGGCGTACCGCCCGTCCACACTCCACGGAGTGTCCGCCGTGGCGGAGGCCGCGCGCGCGACCACCACGAAAAGCCAGGGAACCAGCAGCGCCAAGGTGACGGGACGGTAGTTCATCGGTGGGGAGCTAAGCGCGCTTCGCCCGCCGCCGGCCTTGACACGCATCAAACCACCCCGTCGTCCTCGCCCTCGACCACGCTGGCGGTGCCAGCGACAAGGTGGGGCCGCCACCTCCCCGGGCCCTTGGCGCCCAAGGCCCGCCGCCCGGAGTAGAATCGCGGGTACCCCGCAAAACCTTTTGACCATTTGCCCCCAAGGGGCTACACAGACCCACAAAAACGACGCCGACACACCGCCCGTCCGCATGAATCTCCCGCTGGTCTTTTTCGCACAGTCGCAGATCGAGTTGATCTACGTGTGGGAACGCGCCACGCCCGCCGGCAAAGGGATCATCGTGGTGTTGGTGTTTTTTTCGGTGTTTGCCTGGTCGATCATGGCCTCCAAAGCGGTCGAGATGCGCCGGGCGCGGCGGTTGAACCAATACTTCGACGTGGAGTTCCGGCGGCAGAGCACGGTGCTGGCGATCCATGCCCGCAAAGTCGAGGTGGAAGGTTGTCCGCTCTTCGCGGTTTATCGGGCCGGGTGCCAGGAGTTGGACGGTCGGCTTAAGGCCGGGCCCGACGGGAGCAAGACTTACGTCTCCCTCAAGGCGATGGAGCACGTGAAGCGCACGCTCGAGCGGGCGGTGGCGCAGGAATCGCTGCGGCTGGAGTCCGGGCTGATCCTGCTGGCCATTGCCGTCAGCGGCGCCCCCTTCCTCGGGCTGCTGGGCACGGTCTGGGGCGTGATGAGC
>JAJXTA010000737.1 GCA_021784265.1 bacterium
AGCGCTGCCTGCCACGACGCGGGCGCTGGCGGTGTTGGATCGCACGAAAGAGCCCGGGGCGGTGGGCGAACCGCTCTACCAGGACGTGGTGGTGGCGGTGACGGAGGCGCTGGCCAACGGGTGGGGCCGGTTGGCCGCCGCGCCGCGCATCGTCGGCGGGCGCTACGGCCTGTCCTCCAAGGAGTTTACGCCCGCCATGATTAAGGCGGTGTTCGACAACCTGCACGCCGCCCAGCCCAAGAACCACTTCACCGTCGGCATCCGGGACGACGTGAGCCAGACCAGTCTGGACTTCGACCCGGAGTTCTCGACCGAGTCGGACCAGGTGATCCGCGCCCTGTTCTACGGGTTGGGCGCCGACGGGACCGTGGGCGCCAACAAGAATTCCATCAAGATCATCGGCGAAGGCACGGACAACTACGCGCAGGGCTACTTCGTGTATGATTCGAAGAAGTCGGGCTCCATGACCGTCTCCCACCTCCGCTTCGGGCCGCAACCGATTCGCTCGACCTATCTGGTGACCAAGGCCAATTTTGTGGCGTGCCATCAACCGGGGTTCCTCGAACGGTTCGACATGGTCAAGGACCTCGTGACCGGAGGGACGTTCCTCCTCAATTCGCCCCATCCGGCCGCGGAAGTCTGGGAACGGCTGCCACGGGTGACGCAGGAAGGGCTGGTGGCTAAACGAGCCAAGCTCTATGTGATCGACGCCACCAACGTTGCGCAGCAGGCGGGCATGGGCGGGCGGATCAACACCATCATGCAGGTCTGCTTCTTCGCCCTGGCCGGGGTGCTGCCCCGTGAAGCGGCCATCCAAGCGATCAAGAAGTCCATTCAGAAGACGTACGGCCGCAAGGGCGAGGACGTGGTGCAAAAGAACCTGGCGGCGGTGGATCAGACGTTGGCCAACCTGCAGGCGGTCGCGGTTCCGGCGCACGCGACCAGTCGGCTGGAGCTCGTCCCGCCCGTCACGCCTCAGGCCCCGCGTTACGTGCGGGAAGTGCTGGGCCGCATCGTTGGTGGCGAGGGCGACGCCCTGCCGGTGAGCGCGTTTGCGTGCGACGGCACCTTCCCCAGCGCCACCGCGCGGTACGAGAAACGGAACCTGGCGCTGGAGATCCCGGTGTGGGACGAGAAGACCTGCATCCAATGCGCCAAGTGCGTGGTCGTCTGCCCGCACGCGACGATTCGGATGAAGGTGTTCGAGGCGCAGCACCTCGACGGAGCACCCGCCGCGTTCAAAGCCACCGACGCCCGGGCGCCGGAGTGGAAGGGCCTCAAGTTCGTCCTCCAGGTCGCCCCGGAGGATTGCACCGGCTGCGGCATCTGTGTCGATGTCTGCCCGGCCAAGAACAAGACCGAGGCCAAGCTCAAGGCGATCAACATGCGCCCGCAGCCGCCCCTGCGGGACCAGGAGCGGGCGAATTGGGATTTCTTCCTCAGGTTACCGGAGCTGGACCGCCGCAAGGTCAAAGTCACCCAACTGCGCCAGCAACAGGTCATGCAACCGCTCTTCGAGTTTTCAGGGGCCTGTGCTGGGTGCGGCGAGACGCCGTATCTGAAGCTGCTCACCCAGTTGTTTGGCGACCGGGCCGTGATCGCCAACGCCACCGGCTGCAGCTCGATTTACGGCGCCAATCTGCCGACCACTCCGTACGCCCAGAATGCCGATGGCCGCGGCCCCGCGTGGAACAACTCCCTCTTCGAGGACTGCGCCGAGTTCGGGCTGGGTTTCCGGGTCTCCCTCGACAAGCAGAAGGAGCTGGCGACCGAGTTGCTCCCGCAGGTCGCCGGTTCGGTCGGCGACGACTTGGTCCAGGGTTTGCTCACCGCCCCGCAGCAGGATGAAGCGGACCTCTATGAACAGCGGACGCGGGTTGCCGCGTTGAAGGCGAAACTGCAGGGCGTGGATACGGCGCCGGCCCGGATGCTCCTGGCGCTTGCCGATACCTTGATTAAGAAGAGTGTCTGGATCGTCGGCGGTGATGGCTGGGCCTATGACATCGGCTACGGCGGCCTGGATCATGTCCTGGCCAGTGGCCGCAAGGTCAACGTGTTGGTCATGGACACGGAGGTGTACTCCAACACCGGCGGCCAGATGTCCAAGGCTACACCCCGCGGGGCGGTGGCCAAGTTCGCGGCGGGTGGCAAAGCCCTGGGCAAGAAAGACCTGGGCCTGATTGCCATGAGCTATGGCACCGTTTATGTCGCCAGCGTTGCCATGGGCGCCAAGGACGAGCACACCCTGCGGGCCTTCCTCGAGGCGGAGGCCTATCCCGGGCCTTCACTGCTCATCGCTTACAGCCACTGCATCGCCCACGGCATCAACATGGCGCAGGGCATGCGCAACCAAAAGGCGGCGGTCGAGGCCGGCCAGTGGCTGCTTTATCGCTACGATCCCGCCCGGGCCGCCCGGGGCGAGAACCCGCTCCAACTCGATTCGCCCGCCGCCCGGATCAAGGTGCAGGAGTATCTCGTCATGGAGAATCGGTTCAAGATGCTCACCAAGAGCAAACCCGAAGACGCGCGCCGTTACTTCGATCAGGCACAGCAGGATGCCGCGACCCGGTGGCAACTCTATGCCTATTTGGCCGCCCGCAAGCCCGCCGGCAATGGGCACCCCGAACCTGCCACCGCCGCCAAACCTGCCGCCTGACCGGCTCCAGGACGCCTCCTTTTATGGACCTCTCCACCACCTATCTGGGCTTGAAGCTGCGCAGTCCGCTGGTGCCTTCGGCTTCCCCGCTGACCAAGGACCTGGCCGACCTCAAACGGAGCGAAGACGCCGGCGCCGGCGCCGTGGTTCTCCCGTCGTTGTTCGAGGAGCAACTCCGCAGCGAGAGCCTGGAGTTGGATCACCATCTGACCCAAGGCACC
>JAJXTA010000738.1 GCA_021784265.1 bacterium
GTCCTGGCTGCCACCCAGGTAGGTCGAGTAAAGGAGGTTTGTCCCCGTGGGATCGAGCTTGGCCAGGAAGTTGTCGGCGGTGGTGGGATCGCCGTTTTTAGTGGGCTGGAGGCCGTTGGTCGAGGCGGGGAAATCGGTCGAGGCGGTGGAGCCCAACAGGAAGGCATCGCCGGCGGCATCCACCGCCACCGCGGCGCCCAGGTCATCGGCGCTGCCGCCCAGGAGGCTCACGTAGGCGACGCGGGTGCCGGCGGCATCCAGTTTGGCGACGTAGGCATTGCGCCCTGCCCGCCGGGCGTTGGGCTGGCCCAGCCACCGCGCGCTCACGCCGGCGATGACGTTGGTCGAGGTGGTCGTGCCGGCCACGTAGATGTTCCCGTCCGGATCCAGCGCCAGGCTGGCACCGGATTCGTATCCGGCGCCGCCCAGGTAGGTCGCAAACCGCGCGTGGCCAGTGGGGTCGAGTTTGACCACGAACGCGTCATAACCGCCGGCCAAGGCCGGCTGGAGCGCCCCGGCGGAGACGGGGAAGTTGGTCGAGGTGGTCCAACCGGTCACGCAGGCATTGCCGCTGGCATCGACGGCGATGGCGGTGGCAAAATCCAGGCCGCTCCCGCCCAGATAGGTGCAGTAGAGCAGCCGCGCGCCGTCGGGGCTGAGTTTGGCGACGAAAGCGTCGTAGGCCCCCGCGTAGCTGGCTTGGAAGGCGTTGGTGGTCGTGGGTAATCCAGGCCCGGTCGCGTAGCCGGCAATGTAAGCGTTGCCCTGCGCGTCCACCGCGATGGCCCGGCCGAAACCACCCTCGATCAGCGTGGAATAGACCAAGGCGCTGCCGGCGGCGTTGGCCTTGGTGACGAAAAGGTGGTAACCCGCGTCGGTGGAGCCAATGGTCTGGGTCACAGGGAAGCCGGGCGAGGCGGTGGTCCCAGTGACGTACACGTTGCCGTTCGTATCCAGCGCGATCCCCATGCCCTCCTCGTAGTCATAGGCCGTGCCGCCGCCCCCCAGGAAGCTGGAGAGCGAAAGCGCGGGAACGGCGGTGGCGCCCCAAAGGGGGCACGACATCAGCATAGCGCCGAGGAGCAACGACACACCGAGGGCGCGACCCCGCTGGCCGGGTCGCTCTCGGCCGATACCGGGTAGCGAGTTCATGGGCGGGAGAAACGGGAATGTGGTACTCGACCGCGACTCTATCGCGAACCCGTCTGAAAGACAAGCTCAATCGCCCCGCTCGGGGGCGCCGGGGCGCCGACGATCACACTCGTCACCTCTGGCGGCGCGGCTCGGTCATGAGCCATTGGCCCCACGCCGCCGTGGTCCGTCCTTGATCGCGAGGGTGGCTCCCGCCATCGTTCGCGGGTGTACCGACGCAATGTGACACCGCCTCTTGTCACGGCGGGCCCCCCAGCCGCGAGGCTCGTCCCGCGCGGTGGTGGATAAGACCCGCGACGCCGTGATGAAAGCGGATGATACTTTCGAGTTTGCCTTCGCCGCGGCTCCCGCGAAGAGGGACACACTCAGGCTCCCGTTGGCGCAACAGTTGGCCGCCTTCCACGAGTTCGGCACGGCGACGCGCCAGACCCGGACCCAGGCCCGGCTCTCGAGCGGCGGCAACGTCACGGTGCCCACTTACGTCAACGAATTCTGGACCGCCAAGCAACGCGCCGCCCACAGCCTCCACGAGATCTCCTACCGGGCGTGCTTCAAGCCGCAGTTGCCCCGGTTTTTTATCCAACGGCTGACCGACCCGGGCGAGGTGGTGTATGACCCGTTCATGGGCCGGGGGACGACGCCGCTCGAGGCCGCCTTGCTGAGCCGCGTGCCGGCGGGCTGCGATGTCAACCCGCTCAGCGCGTTCCTGACGGCCCCCCGGCTCCAACCCCCGACGCTGCGCCAAGTGGAAGAACGGCTGGCCCAGCTCGATTGGCGGGACCATGACGAGTTCCCCGAAAACCTCCTGGTTTTCTATCATCCGGAGACCTTGCGGGAGCTGTGCGCGTTGAAGAAATACTTGCGGACTCGGCAGGCGACGGGGGCACTCGAGGGAGTGGACCGGTGGCTCTGGATGGTGGGCCTCAACCGCCTCACCGGGCATTCACCGGGCTTTTTCTCGGTGTACACGCTGCCCCCGAACCAAGCCACCTCGGTGAAGGCCCAGCGCAAGATCAACGCGGACCGGCAGCAGGAACCGCCCCGGCGCGAAGTCGCCGTCCGGATCGCGCGCAAGACCCGCCAATTGCTGCGCGATTGCGGGGCTCAGGTCGCCGCCGACCTGAGCCGGATCGCGGGCCGCGCCCTCCTGCTGACGGGGGCCGCCGACGCCACGCCGCAGTTGCGGGCGGAGAGCGTGGCGCTCGTGGTCACGTCCCCTCCGTTCCTGGATGTGGTCAATTACGCCCAAGACAACTGGCTGCGCTGTTGGTTCATCGGGGTGGACCCGGCCAGCGTGGCGCTCACCGTGCCCAAAGAGCTGGAGGAATGGCAACGCGCCATGACCGCGGTCTTCCGGGAGTTGTTCCGCGTGGTGCGACGGGCCGGCCACGTTGCCTTCGAGGTGGGCGAGGTGCGCGGCGGCGACATCAAGTTGGAGGAAGCGGTGGTGCCTTGCGGGGTGGCGGCGGGGTTCCAACCGGTTTTGGTCCTGATCAACGACCAGAAGTTCACCAAGACGGCCAACTGTTGGGGGGTGGACAACAACGCCAAAGGGACCAATACGAATCGGGTGGTGGTCTTCCGCAAGGGATGAGAGGGCGCCCGCCGGGGAGGCGCCGCTCTCCGGCATGCCACCTGCTGTTCGCAGATTGGTCTTGGTGGCCACGAGCGGTCGCGCCGGGCGGGGTGCGGCGGCCTGCCGGTGGCGGAATCGCGCTCCGC
>JAJXTA010000739.1 GCA_021784265.1 bacterium
CACGGGGATGATCCGCCACCAACGTCGATTGTTCATAACGATGCCATGCGTTCGCCCCGGCGCCACCAGGGAGACCTGGGCTTCCGCGGCCGCCGGGGTGCGGCGCGGAAACGGCTTGCCCACAACGGGTTGGTGTGAGTCCGCCCACGGTGCTACAGGACGCCGCCCGCGCTGTCGATACTATTTGGCCGCCGCGCGGGGCGGGCCGCCCCCGCCGGGGCGCGCCGGGGCGCGCGCGTTGGCTTGACAGGTTTCATCGTTAATGCTAACTCTTTCTATCAACAAACACCCCGTAGTTGTGGGCCGAACAAATGAGAAAGGCTGGATGTGTGTCCCCGTGTGGCTGGGGCCCAAAGGCCCTCCTGGCCGCGTGTCTCCCCGGGAGGCGCCCGCGCCAGCTCCGGCCCAACCGTGAGGAGGACTCAACTTTATGGATACGATTGGCACTGTTGACGCAATTCTGAAGCGTAAGGGAACCCAGACCCACCGCATCGCTCCAGAGGCGACCGTGTTCGAGGCCATCGAACTGATGGCGGGCAAGGACGTGGGCGCCCTGCTGGTGATGGAGGAAGAGCGGCTGGTGGGCATCATCTCCGAGCGCGATTACACGCGCAAGGTCGCCCTCCGCGGCAAGGCCTCGAAGCAAACCGCCGTGCGCGAGATCCTCTCCGGCAAGATCTTCACCGCCCAGCCCGAGACCACCGTCGAGGAATGCATGCGCCTCATGACCGAGCACCGCATTCGGCACCTCCCGGTGGTCGAGGGCGACTTGGTGGTGGGGATTGTCTCGATCGGCGACCTGGTCAACTGGATCATCTCCAGCCAGACCGCCACGATTCACCAGCTCCACAGCTACATCGCCGGCCAGTACCCGGGCTGATCGCGGCCCCGGCGCACCGAGGCTTGCCTTGGCGGCGGTCGCCCTTAGACTGCGCGCCCGCGTGGTCAACCTCAGTTCGCTCAATCCACAGCAGCGCCAAGCCGTCGAGACCCTCGAGGGCCCCGTCCTGGTCCTGGCCGGGGCCGGGACGGGCAAGACCCGGGTGATCACCACCCGCATCGCCTACCTGATCCAACGGGGGGTGGCACCCGGCCACATCCTGGCGGTCACCTTCACCAACAAGGCCGCGCGCGAGATGCTCGAGCGGGTCAACCAACTCCTGCCCCGCGCCCCGCGCCCGGCCTCCGGCGCGCGCCCGGACCGGCCCACGCTCTGCACCTTCCACTCGTTATGCGTGCGGATCCTGCGGCAGCACATCGAGCACCTCGGCTACAAGCGGAACTTCGTCATCTATGACGAAGCCGACCAACTGGGCGTCATGAAGCGCCTGGTGAGCCAAATCGCCACCCCGAACCTGAAGTTGGACCCCGCGGCCCTGTTGAGTCTGATGAGCCGCCTGCGCAATCGCGGCGGACGGCCGCCCACGCAGGCCGACCCGAACCTCGTCGCCCTGGTCGAGCGGCTGCGGCCGCGCTACGAGTCGGCCCTGCAGGCCGGCAACGCCGTCGATTTCGACGATCTGATCCTGCTGACCTTGCGTCTGTTCCGCGAGCACCCGGCCGCCCTGCAAGCCTGCCAGGCCCAGTACCGCTACGTCATGGTGGACGAATACCAGGACACCAACGCCGCCCAGTTCGAGCTGGTGCACGCCCTGACCCGCGAGCACCAGAACCTCTGCGTCGTGGGCGACGATGACCAGAGCATCTACGGCTGGCGCGGCGCCGAGATCGCCAACCTCTTGGAACTCGACCGCCATTTCCCCCAGGTCAAAATCGTCAAGCTCGAACAGAATTACCGGTCCACCGACACCATCCTCCAGGCCGCCAACGCCCTCATCCGCCACAACCCCCGCCGCCACGGCAAACAGCTCTTCTCCCGCAAGGGCGCGGGACCCAAGATCACCCTCTACACCTTCGCCGACGAGAAGGAAGAGGCCCGCACCATCGTCGAGGAGATCGAGTTCGCCCGCCAAGCCCGCCGTGTCCCCTGGGCGGCCCAGGCGATCCTCTTCCGCACCAACCAACAATCGCGCCCGCTGGAAACGGCCTTGCGGACGGCGGGGGTCCGCTATCATTTGGTCGGGGGCCAGAGCTTTTTTGACCGGCGCGAGATCCGCGATTTCCTGGCCTATTTGAAGTTGTTCCTCAACCCCGACGACGACGCCAGTCTGTTGCGCATCGCCAACGTGCCGGCGCGCGGGCTGAGCGACGCCACGATGCACCGGCTCTTGGCCGCCAGTCAGGAACGCCGCTGTCCGGTCTTCACCACCATGCAGAACCCGGTGGTGCAAATGACCTTCGCGCCCAAGGCGCGGGACAGCCTGGCCGCGTTCGTCGCCTTGGTCGGAGAAACGCGAGCCGGGTTGGAAGGCTCCCCCGCTCCGCCCGCTCCCCAAGCCCTGCGGCAATGGGCGGAGCGGTTCCTCGAACGCATCGGCTACCTCGACGCCCTCCGCCGCGAGGAGAAGGACCCGCAGGAGGCGGAAAACCGGCTGCGCAATGTCCGCGAGCTGGTGGCCTCGTTGGACGGCGACGGTCTGGACGCCGGCACGCCGCGCGAGCGCCTGACCGCGTACCTGGAGGACGTGACGCTCGATAACGAACGGGAGAGCGACGAGGAGCGCGCCGGGGAGGCCGTCACGCTGATCACCATGCACAGTTGCAAGGGCCTGGAGTTCCCCCACGTGTACATCGTCGGGCTCGAGGAGGGGCTCCTGCCCCACTCGCGCTCCAAGGAGGAGGGGACGCTGGATGAGGAGCGGCGCTTGTTCTATGTGGCCATCACCCGCGCCATGCAGAACCTCAGCCTGAGCCACTGTGGGGCGCGCCTCAAATACGGCCAACCGAGTCCTTGTCATCCCTCGCGGTTCCTGA
>JAJXTA010000740.1 GCA_021784265.1 bacterium
GGATCTGGCCGGCCAAGCGCGTGGGCACCCCGGCCAAGTTGGCGAGTTGGGTGAGCGTGGGGGGACGCTCGGCGCGCCGAAAGCGCGCCGCCGCCTCGGTCATCAAGCGCAGGGCGACGAACTCCCGCCCTTGTTGGTTCACGCCTTCGGCCTGTTTTTCCTGCATGTAGGTTCGCCGGTTCTGAAAGGCATAGGCCACCTGGGCCCCGAACAGGAGGATCATCCAGGAGAAATAGAGGCCGATCATGAACACGGGCACCATCCCCAGGCTGCCGTAGATCTTGCTGTTGGTGACCACCCGCGACACGTAGAGCACGCTCACCACGTTGTTGAATTGCCAGAGGCAGCCCCCCACGACACCCCCAGCCAAGGCGGCGCGCCATTCCACCTTCGTGTTCGGCATGAGCTGATAGAACATTGCGAAGGAGAGGCTCAAGATGACGAACGGCAAGAAGCGCAGCAAGAAGGCGATCAAGCCGCCCACCCAGTGCAGCTCCGCCAGGAGGCTCTCGACGCGATGGAACTGCGTGCCGCTGGTGAGGCCCGCCGCCAACGCCAAGAGCAGCGGCCCCAGGGTGATCGCCGCCCAGTACTGCACCACGCGCGCGAACCAGGTGCGGCCGCGGGTGACGCCCCAGATATCGTTGAACGTGTTCTCGATGCGGCTGAGCATGGTAATCGCCACAAATACCAAACCAACGACGCCGGTGACGCCGAGGGTGCCGCTCTGGATGTTGCTGACGAAGTCGTTGATGTACTTCGCAATGGCGTCGCGGGTGGCCACCATTTTGGAGTCGCTGCCTTCCCCGCCCGCTGGGGCCTGCCCTGCGGGGGCCGCCTCCGCGGCGGCGGGCGCCACCGTGCTGGCCGGCGGAGTCACACTGTTCACCAGGTGTTCGATGAAGTGTTTGATCGGTTCCTCGCCCTGTTTCTTCAGGAGGCTGCTCGAGACACTAATGACCACCGCCAGCATCGGCACCAACGCCAGCAGGCTGGCGTAGGCTAGGGCCGAGGCCCGGACCGGGCAGCGGTTGCGGGCAAAACTCCGGGCTACCAAGACCCAGAAGTGAAGGAACCGCTGAAAGCGGCTCAAGCCCGCCTCTTCGCCGCGGGCAAGTCCCTCCTTCTCCTGGAGCACCACCTGGGCCTGGGCTTGGAGTTTCTTGAGCGCGCCCACTGGGTCGTTAGCCATAGGTCCCCCAGACTACCAGAGTGGCCGAGAGATTCAAGGGCCGTAGAGCAAGAACCGCGCTCGGCGTTGCGTGAACTGGCGCAACGCCCCTTGCCACTCTTGTTTGATCGCGGCCAGCGAGCGGCCGGAGCGAAGGGCCTCCAGCGTGGCCGGATGACGCAGCAGCCCTTTCATCTTGTCCAAGGCAAACTGGTGCGGATAGAGCCGTTGCAACGTCAGGGCCAGGATCAGGCCCACGTCCACGGCCCGGCACCGATCGCGGTCGGTAACGGTGATCCGCACCCCGCCGCAGGCTTGACCGCCAAAGGTGCTGGCGGTGGGCGTGAAGCGAATGGGGGTGAACCGCACACCCGGCAAGCCGGCCTGGTTCAGCTCCGCGGCGAACCGGAGGTCATCGACGTAGGGGGCGCCGACCACCTCGAACGGGGTGTCCGTCCCGCGGCCGACGGCGACGGCGCTCTCCAGCAGGCCCACGCCGGGGTAGAGCGTGGCCTGGGTCAAACTGCGCATGTTCGGGGAAGGGTTGGTCCAGGGCAATCCCGTCTCGTCGAACCACTGGTTGCGCGACCAATGGGCCAGGGGCACCACCGTCAGCCGGCAATGGTAGCCGCGCTCGGCGTTGTACATCCGGGCCAGCTCCCCCAGGGTCATCGCGTAGCGGAGCGGGACGGGGTGGAAACCGACAAACGACGGTGCGCCTTCGAGCACCGGCCCCTCGATCACCGTGCCCCCGATGGGGTCCACCCGATCCAGCACGAAGAAGCGCAGGCCGGCGTGGGCGGCGGCCTCCATGGCCAGGCCCAGGGTGGTCGTGTAGGTGTAGAACCGGCAGCCGACATCCTGGATATCAAAGACCAAGGCATCCAGGCCCTGCAATTGCTCCGGTGTGGGTTTGGTCGTCGCCCCGTACAGGCTATAAATGGGCAGCCCGGTTCGCCCGTCCACACTGTCACCCACCTTGGCGTCGAGGAGGCCGCGGATGCCATGCTCGGGGCTGAAGAGCGCTTTCAGGGCGACGCCAGGGGCGTGGTGCAGGAGGTCGATCGTCGAACGGCGGCGGCGGTCGTGCCCGGTCTGGTTGGTGATTAGGCCGAGGCGCAGGCCCCGCAGCGGGGCAAAGCCCTCCTGCACCAAGACGTCGATCCCTTCCAACACCTCGCCGGCCGCGAGCGGGGTGACCGCCGCGGGCGCGGCTGTCGGCTGGGGCGCCAGCGCCCCAGGCACATAACTGAAGTTGAACCCGATCACCGCCTCCGCCGCCAAGGTTGCCAGATGATGGCGCAGAGGCACGACGTTGCCGCTTTCGTCCGGGTGATTCCGGTTGCTTAGGAAAATGAGAAAGGTGCGCGAGAAGGGGTCGATCCAGAGCGAGCCGCCCGTCCAGCCCGTGTGGCCATAGCCGCCCAGCGGGAAGATCTCGCCCCGCTCGCCGGCGTACGGGGAGTCGATATCCCATCCCAGGCCGCGGCGGGCCGGGAGGGTGGGGGGTGTCTGGACGCTGGTCATGAGCTGGACGGTTTCTGGTTGGAAGAGGCGTAGGCCGTCGAGCGTCCCCTGCTCGAGCATGAGCCGGGCGAAGCGGGCCAGGTCGGCGGCGGTGAAAAACAGGCCGGCGTGGCCGGCGACACCGCCCATCCGCCGGGCCGTCGGATCATGCACCACGCCCCGAAAGGGCCGGCC
>JAJXTA010000741.1 GCA_021784265.1 bacterium
GAGGAGCTTGGCCAAGCCGCGGGCGATGTCCGAGTAGCCGGAGAAATCGCCGTAAATCTGGAGCCCGAAGGCCAACGTCCCGCACACCACCAGCGGAGCGGAGTGGACCGGGTGTTGATAAACCAGCTCGACCAGCGGGGCCAGGTTGTCCGCCAGCACCACCTTCTTGAACAGCCCCCAGAGAATGAGCCAAACGCCTTCCCCCACCATCCCGGCGGTCACGGCGGCCACCTGCCCGAACTGCGGCAAGAGGTGGCCGGCGCGTTCGATCGGACCCGCCACAAGCTGGGGGAAGAAGGAGACGTAGGCCAGAAAGCTCAGGAAATCACGGGTCGGCGCGACGTTGCCCCGATACACATCCAACGCGTAGCTGAGGGTTTGGAACGTGTAAAAGGAGATCCCCACCGGCAGGAGGAGGTGCAACACCGGCGGCGCCACCGCTAAGCCAAACCGGCCCAGGCACGTCGCCAGGGAGGCGGCGAAGAAATCGTGGTACTTGAAAAAGCTGAGCATCCCGAGGTTGCCCGCCAGGCTCAAGCTCAGCCAGGCGCGGCGGCGTCCATGGGTGGCGCTGCGGGCGATCCCCAGGCCAACGCTGTAATCCAGGACACTGGAGGCCAGGAGCAGACCCAGGAACCGCCAGTCCCACCACCCATAAAAGAGATAGCTGGCGCCGACGATCAGCGCGTTCCGAGCCCGCTGGTGCCGCCGCACCAGGTAATTCAGCAGGAGAAACGCCGCGAAGAACCTCAGGAAAACGTCCGAGTTGAACAGCATGAGTCCTTAGCAGTCATTGACCCGTCACACGGTTGCGCTACTTTAGGGAGGCACGCGCCGCTGGCGAGGTTAAATCCCGCCGGGCAGCGCCGCGTGGAGTTTCGTGGGCAGGTGATGGATCGTAACACCCTCAAGAATGTCGGGCTGGCCCTTCTGGTGGTCGGCGCGGGGACGCTCGCCGCGTGGCGCCTCGGGCAGTCACCCGAGCGGGCGCTCCGCGCCAAGGCCCTCGAACGCCGGGCCCTCGCCGCGCGGTTCTTGGGCGAGCAATTGGCCCGCGAGCATCCCGGCCAAACGGCGGTGATTGTCGCCAACCCTTTCACCCGGCAGCCCGGACGCCCCGCGGAGATTTATGCCTTTGACGAGGCCGGGATTCGCGGGTTGAAAGCCGGCTGGAGGGAGGGCCTCAAGCTGGCGGGGATCCTCTTCCCGGAGCTAGACCCCGCGGCGGGAACGAATCCCGCGGCGGTTGCTGTTGACGCGCCAACCACCACGCCGTTGAGCTTCCTGACCAGCCCCCGCGCCTGGGACAAGCTGGTGGAGGCAAATCCAGGCGCCACCCTGCTGGTCAGCTTGATCGGGCTGCCCGCCACCCCGCGCACTCTCCAGCTCTGGGGTCAACCCCAGCCGCGCCTCGGGTTGCTCCTGCCGGACCTCCGGATGATCGGCGACACCGCCGCCATCCAAGCCGCGTTCGGCTCCGGCAAACTGGTGGCTGTGGTGTTAAACCGACCGGGCGCGCCCCCGGAGTCGGCGCCGCTGTTGTCCGACGCGCAGGCCGAGTTCGACGCTCGCTTCTTGCTGATCACCCCCCACAACGTGGCCGAGACCCTCCGCGCGTATCCCGGCCTGTTCTAACTCGGGCCGGGCGCGACCACCGGTCTCCAGCCCCCCCCGCGCCGCCCCCCCTCGCTCAACCCATCGGCAGTTGGGCCCGATACTCCGTCGGCGCCAGCCCGGTGATCTTCTTGAAGACGCGGTTGAAGTGCGTCAGCGACTGGAAGCCGACCTCGAAGGCGATCTCGCTAATGCGCAGGTTCGGGTTCAAAGCGAGGTTCTTGGCCTTCTCGATCCGCACCCGCGAGACGTAGTCGGTGAAGTTGATCCCGGTGCTCTTCTTGAACACCTTGCAGAAATAGAACGTGCTGGTATTGACCGCCTTCGCCACCTCGCCTAACGAAAGGTCTTCGGCTTGGTGTTCGCCAATGAACTCCTTGGCCCGCGCGATCATCGGCGGTTCCGGGTGTTCCTGGCGCATGACCACTTGGTTGCTCACGATGGCCAAGTGTTGCGAGAAGACCGTCAGCAGCTTCACGATGGCCTCCAGCTCCTTGGCCGTCAGCACGCGCGTGTTGAAATAGGCCTTGCGGAGTTGCTCCCGGTCCACTGTCAACCCCCAGGCGGTGGCTTGGCGCAAGACCCGTTCAAACTGGGCGGCGCTCGGGCGTTTGCGGAACACCTGCCCGGTCTGCAGGAAGCCCACTAGTTGTTCGCCCAGCCGCACGGGCACGGCCGTCTCGGCCATGCCGGAGTTGCAATAGACGGTGTGGGCCTCGCGGGTGGCAGCCTCGGTCAGCCGTTGCTGGGTCTGCAGACAGGCGGCGCAGGCACTGCTCTTCTGGGCGATGAGGGCGCAATAAGGATTCTCGTTGCGCCGCCCGTGATACGGCAGTTGCCAGGACTCGACCGGGCGAAGGACCACCGGCAGGCCGGTCATGTCGCCCAGGGCGCGGGCGTAATCCTGGAAGACTTTCGAGTTGCTGAGGGCGTCAACGACGCTCTTGCCGTTGGAGTTCATAAGCGGGGGTGCCGGCCCGGGGCCGCCGCGGGGGCGGACCCGGCCAGTCTTTGAGGGCGGCGAGACAATTTAGCGCCAGTGGGCGGCTCAGACTTCCCATTTGTTGTCTGCACGGTTACAAATTATGGCAACTAACGCAGCGCCACAATCGGGATTTCGCCTGATTATAACAATAGCAAGTTGCCTATGCTTGATAGGCTTTTCACCTACTCGGCCTACGCGCTCGCGCTCGTATAGCGGCGCACCGAACGCCGCCAGCCCCATTCCGACACCCCCAAACAGACCC
>JAJXTA010000742.1 GCA_021784265.1 bacterium
CCGAATTAACTCCCGCTTGCCGTCCTGGTCGGTAATCACGGCCAGCACCGGCTTCTCCTTCGGGCGCAACGGCCCCACCGCCATCGTCAACGGGCGGCCCTCGACTGGCACGACGGTGGGGAAGGGGATCCGGCCCCGCTGATCGTAGCGGGTCACTCCCACCTGCCGTTCGTCGGTGCTGAGCAGGAAAATCTCCGGCCGCCCGTCCCCATCCCAATCGCCCACCGCGACCTCGCTCACGCCCGTAAAAGAGGGGTAGGTGCGCGGGGCCGCCAGGCTGCCGTCGGGATTCTGCAAGAACACCGTCAACTGCCCGCTATCCGGCTCGGCGACCAGCAGGTCTGGCAGGTGATCCCCATTCAAGTCGGCCCAGAGCAGGCCGCGCCGCGCCTTGCTGGTCTTGGTCAACGGGAGGATCTGAAATTGCCCCAGGCGAAACGTCCCGCTCAACTCCTCCGCCGGCTTGCGGACAAAATGGGAGATCTGGGCCCGCCCGGATTTCTGGGCGATGGTGATCACCTCGGTCTTCTTGTCGCCGTCCAGGTCATCGGCCCAGTAGGACCGGATGGGGGGCATGGCGAAGTGCATCTCCGGTCCCAGCGTGCCGGCCGCCGTCTGCAACCGGATGCGGAAGGGATAGGTGTGGTCCCAGTTGACCAGCATCAGGTCCTGGCGCCCATCCCCGTCGATGTCCAGAATCTGCATCGCCCGCACCGTGCCGCTATACGGAATCTTCTCCGGCTCCGCCAGGGTGTGGTCGGCCTTCTGCGCGAGGAAGTAGATCGCGTTCTCCCCGAGCAACACCAGGTCCTCGCGCCCGTCGCCATTGAGGTCGCCGCTGGTCAGGGCGTTGGGGTCCAGTTGCCCGTCGTCCAGGGGCCACCGTTTGGGCGCGCTCCAGGCGTGGTTGCCTTGGTTATACTGCACCACCAGCTCCTTGGGTTCGCCGTAATAGGCCAGATCGGGCCGACCGTCGCCGTTGAGGTCCGCCACCACCAGGGCCGAGATGCGCTTCTCGGAGGCAATCGATTCGATGTGAAACCGGGCGTCCGCGGGAAGTTCGTTGAGCTCGCGTTTGCCCGCGCGGGTGGTCAGGGCGTTGGTCTTGCCAGTCTGGTTATACAAGAGGTTTATCTTGGAACGCGCATTGTTCACCACGATCAGATCCTGCAGCCCGTCGCCGTCCAAATCCGCGGCGTGAAGCTGGCTGATCAAAGGATCAATCGGAAAGATCTCCGGGCCGGTGAACCCGAACCGGTTCGTGCTCGGTTGGGCGGCCAGTCGGCCGCCCAGGGCGACCGCGGCCAGCAGCCCCGTCAACCCGAACGACAGGAAAGGATGGAGTTTTTGCATGAGGAGTGGTTTCGGCCGCAGCCAGCGAGTGAGGGGAACGAACCGCGCCGCCCCACACCCGTTCACTGGGCGGCGGTGTGGTCCTTCGCCTTGAACACGCTATCGAGGTGGGGATTGCGCGGGCACCCCGCCTCGAGGGCTTTCTGGTAATGCCAGCGAGCCAGCTCGAGGAACGGGGGCTTCTGGAGGGTGTACAACACCGCCAGATTCACGTGGGCCTCACCGTACCCCGGCACCAGCCGCACCGCCCGGCGCAGGGCCGCCTCCGCCGGACGTAACTGCCCCTTGTCCAGGAGCACGGAGCCAAGGTAATTCTGGGTTTGCGCATCGTCCGGGTCGAGCTGCGCGGCCCGGCTCAACGTGTTCAGCGCCTGGTCGATGCGGTGTTGCTTGATGCGGACCAACCCCAGGACCGATAAGGCGGGTTCGTAATTCGGATCAACATTGAGGGCCCGCTGCACGGTCACCTCGGCGGCGTTCAAATGTCCGGCCTCGACCTGGGTCGCGGCCAGATCCGTCAACATCCCGAGATTCTTCTCATCCAACTTCAGCGCGGCCTGGTATTTCTGCTCCGCCTCGGCAAAGCGCTGGGCCCCGAAGGCGCTCTTGGCCTCGGCGACCAGCGCCGCCGCCTCCGGCGGCAGGCGGCGCGGGTGCTTGCTTAGGAGGTTACTCTCCGTTTGGTCTCCGACCACGGGCGTCTGGTGCAGCAAGGCCAACTCCTCCGGCGAGTACGGGACCGGGGTGGCCTCATAAACCTCCAGCCGCGCGCGGGCAATCGCCAACTCTTCCGTCAAGGCATCCCCCTGCGCCGACCCGCGTCCCAACTTGCGATTCTCCAACTGCCGGGTGAGCAGAAAGACCCGCTTGCGGAGCTCGTCGCGCTCCCGCTCCACCTCCTGGAGTTGGGCCTTTTCCGCCGCCCGGGCCGCCCGCGTCTTGCGCGCCGGCTTGACCGGCTCCTGGGCCACGGTGGTCCCCGTGGCGCTGGCGGACGGCTTGCTCAGCTCGGCAACGCGCCGCTCCAAGGTGGCTTTCTCGCTCTTGAGCACCCCGTTCTCCGCCTGGGCATTGGTCAAATCGCTTTGCGCCTTGCGCAATTGGGTCTGCAGCTCCGTCACCTGGCCCCCCGCGGCTGTTGCCCCCGCCGCCGAGGGCGCGGGCGTCTCGGCCACCCGCGCTGGGACGGGCGTGGCTGGGCTCGCCTGCTTGAGCCGGGCCTCGAGGGCGGCCTTGGCTTCCGTCAAACTCGCCAACTCCTTGGACTGGCGGGTGAGCACCCGATCCGCGTCCTCGAGCCGTTTGTGGGCATCCGCCAACGCCGTCATGTCAGGACCGCTGGCGAGCTTCTCTTGCTGCTGCTGCGTCGTCACTTTCAACAACGCGTTATCCTTCTCCAGGGTCCGGAGCCGCTCCTGAGCCTGCGCCAGCTCCCGCGGGTCCACCGCCGCCGGTTGCGCCGAGAGGGCCTCGCGCAGCTTGGCCTGCAAGGTCTGGTTGAGA
>JAJXTA010000743.1 GCA_021784265.1 bacterium
GCCCCGTCAAAAGCGAATGCCTCTCGCACTTCCCCGGGTGCGAAGCCGACACCGTTATGGAGCAACCCATGGTTGAGGCCCACACGGTCGGTGGCCGATCCGTCACCCGTCCACCAGGAGATCAGTCCAGGCGGTGCACAGACGGCGCAGTTGGCGGGCGGGGATCCGGTGACGCTCAAAGTGGCCAGGGCGCTGGTCACGGCGCCGTAGTTGTTTGACACGATGAGGTCATAGGCACCGCTGAGGCCTGGTTGCACGAGCGGTACCGCGAAGCTTGAGTTGGTTGCGCCCTGCACGGGAAGACTGTTCTGGCGCCATTGGTAGGCGAATGGTGGCGTGCCGCCCACCGCAGCCGAAAAGGCAGCCGTGGAGTCGATCAACACGCTCTGGCTCTGCGGCTGGAGTTCAACCGAGGGAGGTGACGGTGCCATAAGCGCGTCGGCGTTGGTGACCAGCCAACTCCCTCGCCCCAGTGTCCCAACAACCAGAACGTTGGCCGTTTGGTTGTACTCCATGTCGAATACCGGCGCGTTGGGCAAGTTAGTTCCGATCTTGCTCCAAAATCCAAGGTCTGGAGCGGATGACATGTAAACACCTCTGTCTGTGCCCACCAAAAACCGCGGGGTCCGGTCGCTGGAAAAGGCCCTCACACAGCGCAAGAAGCCCACATCCGCAAGGTTGCCAGTAATGTTGGTCCATTTGGCGCCGGAGTTCGTGCTCATGAAGACGTTGGCCAGATCAATGGCGACTATGGTGCGCCAATCAGCGGGCAGCAGCGTGATATCGAGGCTGACGAAGGGTTGGCCCGGAAAGGGACTTTGGGCTGGAGAGAGCCCGCCCGTGCCATTTGTGCGAACGAACACCCCGTTCGGTGTAATCGCGTAGAGGACGTCGGGATTGTCGGGGCTGCCATAAGCCAGTCCATTTCCGTTGTGCCCGTAAAGACCGGCGCGCAAGCCGGGTCCGATTTCGGTGATGGTGTCTCCCCGGTCAAAGGACTCGTAAATGCCGTTATATGCCCCGATAAGAAGCCTGTTGGGATCGGAGGGATTCAGCCTGATCGGCGTGACGAAGTTTCCCTGGAGGGGCGCGCCTCCGCCGACGACCGCCAGAGCGGGCTGAACGTTAGTGGCGCTCGGTAGAACGGAGAGAAAGGTTGACCGGGTGAAGTTGCCGAAACCCTGTATGCTACTATAGACGAGCGAGCCTCCCAGGATGCTCGATGGGTCAACCGCCACGTCGCCGCCATCACTGTTCTCTATCACGTCCGACCGCAACTGTCCGGGAGCGACCTGCCGCTGTGTGCCGTTGTCTTGGGTTGCCGCCATGACCACGTGGAACACCGGATCGTAGGCCACATCATGGACCTCGCTTACCTGCAAAGTGCCGTTGATAGATGACCAGCTTCCAGAATTGCTTGCGGGGTCTGTGCGGCGATAGATGCCGCCGTCCGCCATCAAAAGCAAATTGCCAGCGGCATCCAGAATCATGCCTCGGTCGTCTCCGTGGGGGCTTGTGGAGTCGGATGTGCCGCTATTGGGTGGCGCCGCAGAGACCGGGCCGCTGAAGCGCGCCCATCGGTTTGTGCTGGCTTGGGACAAGTCACAGCGCATGCACCACCCTCTGGCGACATAGACATGATCGGGATCGCCCGGGTCAAGGAGGAACGCTCCGATATCAAGGCCGTAATAGGCGTAAGGGCGCCCAAATAACGTATCGTGGTCTGCTTGCGAGAGGCCCAGGTCGACCCAGTTGGCGCCTTGATCATCCGACCAAAACACGTGCGCGATGGCATTCGCACTCGCGTCAAGGATTGCTACGCTAACGAACCCTCCGGGAGCGGCGCTGAGCCTTACGGCGCTTCCGCAGGTCGCCAATAGGCCGTCCATAGTCGCATTGCTGATCTTGGACCAGCTCGCGCCGGTGTCCGAGGATTCATAAATGCCATTGGTTCCACCATTGGGTTGGGAGTCCCATGTCGAGTGCCCCACCAGCGCGGTGTAGAGCACGGCTGGATTTCCTGGATCACCGACGAGACTGACGGATCGCCCATAGGGAAGTCCGTACGGCTGGCCGGTTGGCGTTGAGAGGTGTGTGAAGCTTGTGCCGGAATCCACGCTCCGGTAGATTCCGAAGGTGCTCAGGCGAGAGGTTGGCCAACTATCGTCATCCACGGCGACCAATATCATTCTCCCACGCTCCAGCACTCCTGAAATATCCTTGTCCGGGAAAAGGCCCTGCCCGTCCAAGTAGCTCCACGAGTCTCCACCGTCTATACTGCGCAGCAGACCATGTACGTTCGGGCCTTCGAGCCCGAGACTAGAAGTGCCTCCCAGCCCGGCAACAAGCGTCCGGTAAGTCGGGTCGGTGGGGTCGAGATCAAGGGAAGAAACGCCAAGTGAGGGCATGAAATCGGTAAGCGGTGTCCAATGGACGTTCGTTGCCAGGGCATTGGTTGTGCGCCAAATGCCGCCGTTAACCGCACCGACCCAGAGGCTGTTGGCGTCGGTAGGGTGCGCCACAACCGCTTGAACGGCACCCGCCACTTCTCGGTTCTCGACGATAGCGTCACCCTTCCAAGCGGGCGCCGCACCTTGAGCGGTCCAGACGCTTCCGCCAATAGACCCTGGCTGGCTGGCGCGGGCGCAGTAGAAGGTCGTAGCAGTAATCAATACCAGTCCAGCATTCAGTATTGTATTTCTCCTACCACGACATAGCCTCCGCTTCAAGGGAATTCCAGATCGCCGAATAGCCAGCAGAGTCAATACCGGGTCGTGACATCGGGTATCGACGAGAGCTTTGCCTCGCACACCATTGATGAGGCCCTCAACAACCGGCTGGCCATCCCATGTCTCT
>JAJXTA010000744.1 GCA_021784265.1 bacterium
CTTGAAGACTGGGGAGTCCGGATCGTTCACCCGAGTGATGTAGTGGTTGCCGTGACAATCGCTGCAGGTGGCCGCCGCCGAAGCGCCCATCTGCCGGCTCACGCCGTGGATGCTGGTGCGGTAGGCGGCCGCGGCGGCTTCGTGATTGGTTTGATTGGTGTGGCAGGAGACACACTGGGCCGGCGGCACGTTGGGGGCATGGACCAACTCCGTCACCCCCACATGACAATCCACACAGTTGAGCTTGCCGTGGACCGACGCCAGAAAGCGGTTGGTCTCGACCACCGCCAACGGGACGGTTTTGCCTTCCACCTTCCGCGTTTGGGTCGGGTCGGTGTGGCACTCCAGGCAATCGGTGTTGGCCAGCACCTCGGCGGCTGCCGCCGGCACGGGCGCGGGTGCTGCCGCGGCGCACGCGATCCCAAGCCCCAGGCCGCACGCGGCCAGGCCAAAGGCGAGGGCCCACCGGAAGGCTCCCGTCCCGCCTACGGTCCGCCGGTGTGGCAGTCGTTGCATAGGTACCCCTTGTCGTAGTCCCCGCCCGGGTGCTCGAACTTCTGGCCGTGGGCATCAAGTTGCTCGAGCTGCGGCCCGTTCCCCTGGGCGACGATGATGTGGCAGGCGTTGCAGTCATCGGCCTTGACCTCTCGTTTGCCATCGGAAGTCTTATGCTTGCCGTCGTGGCAGCGGAAGCAGCCGGGCCAGTCTTTGTGTCCGACGTTGTCCGGATAAACCTGCCACCGGGCGTTCATCTCGGGGAAGAAGTTGTCTTTGTAGATCTGCTGGACGGCGGGGATGGTCTTCCGAATCCGGGGATCGTTCGGGTACTTCCCGTCGAGGAACGTCGCGATTCCCTCCAGCGCCTCCGTCAGGTTGGTGTAGGGCCGCACCAGGGCAAAGGCCGCGTTGGTCTTGATATAGGGGAGCGAGGTGTCGATGTCGTGCAAGCTCATCGCCAAGTCCACCGCGTCATTAGGGGCACGCAGGACGTGGGCGGGACGATTGTGGCAATCCATGCAGTCCATGACCCGAATCGCCTCCGGATTGGGGGCGTTGGTAAAGTCGGGCGTGTGGTATTCGGTCACCACCCCTTCGGTGCGGTCGGTGACGCGCACCCAGGGGATCTTCTGCCGTGAGGCGTCGCTGGCATAATACTCGATGGTGTTGCCCACGTTCATGTGCCAGTGGATGCCGCCCACGGGGCCGTGGGTGGGATCGGCGCCCCCCACTTTGAGCAGCAACCGCACCGAATAGACCGGGTTGGTCGCGTCACTCAAAAAGTGGGTGAAGGTGCGATCCAGATTGCCCACAAACTGGGCGGGCCAATGGCACTGTTCGCACGTCTCCTGCGCCGGGCGCAGGTTCTTGATCGGTGTCGGGACCGGGCGCGGATACTTGTCGAAGAGCGTGGCGTAAACCTGGTAAGCGCCGGAGAGTTTCGACCGCACATACCAACTGGCGCCCCGCCCGATATGGCACTCGGCGCAGGCCACCCGCGCGTGGGGGGAGTGCTGGTAGGTGGTCCGCTCCGGCTGCATCACCGTGTGGCAGGTCGCCCCGCAGAACTGAGTGGACTCGGTGAAGTGGTAAGAATGATAACTCCCAATCGCCGTCAGCAGCAGGAAGAGCAGTCCCACCACGAGGAAAAACCCAAAAATCCGCCGGTCGCGCGCCCGAGTGAGGTCGATCTGCAGGGCAGGCGGGGCGCCGACGGTCCGGGCCAACTGGAAGCGTCGCCAGATCATCCCCACCACCCCCAACCCAATGCCGACCACCGAGAAGATGGGCGCCACCAGATAGGTCAACACCCCGACATACGGGTTGGAGAAGTGGGCCAGCGAATCCAGCAGGAAGAGCAGCACGAAGGCAAACAGGCTGCTCAGCAGAATCCCCAGCCCCAGCAGGCTGATCCAGTTGCGCAGCAAGGCCAGCCGCGACGGGCGTTTCACTGTCGGTTCATCATTCATACATCAGACGGCTCCCTGCCGCCGGGCGTCCCTCGCGCCTCGGCGACCCCAGACTCCGAGGCGGCGGACCAACGACGGCCACCGTCCCGAATCCCGGACCACACCACTCCCCCGGGCCGCCCCGGGGGCGGCATCGCGTGTTGCGGACCGGACCTGCCCAGCGGGGCCCGCGCGCCCCGCCCACTCATCCTCGCCCCAGGCACCGGCTTGGTCCGGTGGCCCGCGCGGAGGGGAGCCAGGCACGCGCCACGCTGGGGCGCGCCCGGCGCACATTCTTGGGCTTACTTCTTGAAGGAGCGCATGTGCTCGACCAGCGCCTTGATCTCGTCGTCCTTGAGGGTGTCAAACGGCTTCATCAAGGTCTTGTCGGTCTTCTTGTCCTTCAACCCGTCCTTGATCGCCTTGCAGGCGGCGTCGTCCTTCAGTTCGGCCTGGACCTTCGAGTCCGTGTAGTCCTTGACCCCGAGGCGCTTGCCCATTTTGGTCTCGCCCTTGCCGTCGGCGCCGTGGCACTTGGCACATTCCTTCTCGTAAAGCGGCTTCACGTCTCCGGCCCGCGCCGTTAACCACGCCGCCCCGACGATCATAATGCTATAGATCAGCAGTTTTTTCATGTTAGGTTCTGTTTGTTGCGTTGCCGTCATGGGCACCAACTCCGCTCCCGCGACGCCCGCCGCCCCGGTGGCCGCCTCCGACGCCCCACGCGGGCACGGCGACCGGCGTCCCCCGACTCCCCTGCCCCCCCTCACCGGGGGGAAGCTCGGGAGCCGCTCGCTGAGCCTATTCGCCCATAACTTCTGACATAATATGACGCCTAACTCAGCGGCAGCGCTTACCACAGATTGCCTAATCATTTACCGTTTTTGTCCAGTTCGGACCTTA
>JAJXTA010000745.1 GCA_021784265.1 bacterium
CGCGTCGCACCTGCTCGAGCACGCTCGCGATCGCGTCGCCTCGGGTGACGTCCAGGCGGAGGGGCCAGATGGTCGGGGTCCGCGTCTGGGGCGTAGCGCGGTGATAGGTCGCCACGACGCGCCATCGTTGGGCGGCGAAGGCCCGCACCAAGCCCCGGCCCAACCCGCCAGCGGCGCCCGTGATCAAGACCACGGGCGCGGAACCAGAGTCGGGAGCGGACATTGGATGTGGCAGCCCGTGGCGGAGTCGGCAGCGTGATCAGGGCCGATTCAGGAACTCACCCGCGGCGCGGCACCGGGGCCCGGCGCCGGGAGCGTGTCCGGGGCAACCGTCCAGCGGCCGCCGATCAGGGAGGCGATCACTCCACCGCGGTGATGGACCACCGCTTCGGGGGCGTCCACCAGCGCCCCGCGCCAAGGCAGGGCGATCAGGTCGGCCTGGCACTGCGGCGCCAGCTCGCCGACCTCACCCGCCAAGCCCAATGCGCGGGCCCCATTCACGGTGGCCATCCGTAGGATGGTTCCCGGGGGCAACATGGGCCAGCGGGCCGCCAGCGTCCGCATCTCGGCGAACAGGTCGAGCGAGACGGATTCGTGGGGTTTCTTCAGCACGGTGGCCAGGCTGTCGGTGCCCAGACAGAGGTTGACCCCGGCCCGGCTCAAGGCGGCCTGAGGAAACGGGGCGTGGCCAAAGTAGTCATGACTGCGGGGGCAATGCACCACGCTGACGCCGCGGCGGGCCAGAAGCTCGGCGTCCCCCTCCGCCAGGTAGTTCACATGGACCGCCAGCAAGTGGTCGCTGAGCGCCCCCAGCCGCTCCAGATGCTGCACCGGCGAACCGTGGCCGCAGTCGGACATCTCCCGCTCGTTGCGGCGGAGCCAATCGAACATGAGCCCGCTGCCGCGCGTGAACATCTCGAACTCCTCGTGCGATTCGGCCACGTGCGTAGCCAGCCGCCATCCCCGCCGTTGGGCCAGCGCGCTCACGCGCCGCATAAGGACGGCCGTCGTCGAGTAGGGGGCATGGGGGGAGAGGCCGGTGCGCCCCGGACCCGCGGCCAGCGCCTCGACGCGGCGCACCGCTTCCTGCAGCACCGTCTCGGGTTGCCGGCGCCCGCGGAGGCCCGTCATCTCGAGGAAGGAGGTCACGCGTAACGGCGTGGTTTCCCAGGCCTCCGGCAGCAAGTCGGCGACGGCCTCGATGTCCCCCACCGTCGTCGTCCCGCTCTGGACCAACATCCGGGCCCCGCGCGTCCAGGAGCGGCGGTAGTCCGTCGTGTCCCACTCCGCCTTCAGGGCGAGGATGGACTTGATCCAATCCGGGAAGGTGCGGGGTGGCGGCAGGTGGCCGGCCATGTCGGTGTAGTCCAGGTGGCAATGGGCGTTGACCAACCCCGGCAGCAGGATCACCTCCCCGAGATCGACCGTGCGGCTGGCCGGGCGGGAACCCAACTCCGCAAAGTGTCCCACCGCCCGCACTCGCCCCCCTCGCACGACCACCGCGCCATTCTCCAGGGGCGGGCGCGTCACCGGCGCCACCACCCGTGCGCGGATGAGCCACTCCTCCTCGCTGAACGAAAGGTCGGACATGGGCGCTTGCGAGTGCCGGCCCCGCCCGCCATGAGGCGCCGATTCCCACCCTGGCCGGCCACCCCTCGGTCGGTCGGTCTTCCGGACGCTGGCGGCTGCCGGCCGGTGCCTACAGTTGGCCGTCTTGGCGCTTTTGCTTGAGCATCGCGGCCGCGGTGTGCTTCACCGCCTTGCGTTTGCCGCGGCGCCGGCGGATCTGTTGCTCGATCTTCTTGAACACCAGGTCGATGGCCGCATACAGGTCGCTCTCGGCGTCCTCGGCGAACAGGTCGGGCCCGCGCACGCCCAGGCGCACCGTGCATTTGAACTGGCGCTCGGGGACCTTGGTGTGGTCGTGGTCCAGGGTCACGCGCGCGTCAATGGCCCATCGATCCAGGTGTTCGAGCTTGTCGATCCGGGTGAGGATGTGTTCCTCGATGGCCTTGGTCAGGGTGACGTTGTGCGTCATCAGGATAAACTTCATCGCCTTAAGATGCGGCGGAGAGCGCATAAAATCCAGTTAAACTATCCGCGTGCGCGCCGGGGAACCGGGGCAGCATTGGACCGCGACCGTGCGTGCGCTGGGGTTTCCGTCAGAGCCGCGAACGTAAGAGAGCGATGGGTCCGCAGGTGTAGCTCGTAAGCGGCGACGGCTCGCCGGGGACGGCGATCCCTACGGTCGCGGGTTGGCGCCGGGTCGTGGGGCCGGCGGAAAACCGAGGTCGGCGCCGGGATGGAACACGACCCCGATCTGTTCCACCCCACCGTGGCGGCCGTTGTACCAGAGCAGCCACCGCTGGCCGTCGAAGAGCGCATACGGTTTGTAACAGGCATCGTGGTCCCATTGGTTAAGACCGGGACGCACGATGGGATTGGCCGGATGCCGCTCCCAGCCCGTGCGGCCGTCGCGGGAGCGGGCCACGCCGATCTGGGCGTGGTCCACATCCCGGAAACCGATATAGAAAAGGAGGAACCAATCCCCTTGCCGGACGACATGGCAGGCGGTGACTTTGTGGCGCTCCCACGGGACGGTCGGGTCGGCCGCAAAGACCGGGTTGGCCGCCTCCCGAGTCCACGTGACTCCATCCGAGCTGGTGGCGTAACCGATGGCGTCGGGCTCGTACTGGTCGCCCCCGGAAAACCACATCCGAAAAACCCGGCCCGCCGCGTCCCACATCACGTCGGGGCACATGACGGCCACCTTTTCCCAGGGCTGAGCGGGCGCGAGCACGGGGCGGTCCGTGCGGCGGGTCCAGGTGAGGCCGTCGGGACTGG
>JAJXTA010000746.1 GCA_021784265.1 bacterium
GACCAAGGGCACCAGGAACTACGAAAAGCTGCCCCACAACAAAGAGGCGGAGAAGCTCCGTTGTGGCCGGAATCACTTCGAGGCCATCGGCGCCGACTACGACGTAGTTACGTCGGCGGACGAGATTTGAAATGCACCCGGTGATCGTTCAATCCGCCTTTCCAGCATGGACCAGGCTGCCCGGCCGGTTCAGTCGGCATAAGCGCTCGCGCGGTTCACTGGCGCTGGCGTTGTCTGCGCAGGGGCGGTGGGCCGAGGCGCGGGAGGAGTTTCGGCGGGCGTTGGCGGCGCTGGAGCGGGTGGTGGCGCAGGGCGGAACGGCTGGACATTCGGCGGGCCGGCTGGCAGGCTGCCCCGCACTAACTCCGGATGCACTGTGGCCCCGATGAAACTGACGTGGCGCGACCCTGACGAGATCGCCTGGGCCCTCCAGGCGCAGCACCCGTCCCAGGACCCGTTGCGGTTGAGCTTCCCCAAGCTCCACCAGATGATCCTCGCCCTGCCGGACTTCGCCGATGAGCCGCAGGGTTCGAACGAAGGCGTGCTGGAGCGGATCCAGATGGCCTGGTACGAGGAAACCCGTTAACCCGATCGCCTGCTGTTTATGCCTGACTCCACCCTCCCGGCCGCGACGCGCGCCGCCACCGCCAGCGGTCCCGCGGCCAAGCTCACCCCGCGGCTCCTCTCCCTCGATGCCCTCCGCGGCTTCGACATGTTCTGGATCGTGGGGGCGGATGAGATCGTCCACGCCCTCACCAAGGTCAGCAACGCCGCCCCGGTGCGGTTTCTGGCCGGTCAACTGGACCACAGCGACTGGGCCGGATTCACGTTTTACGACCTGATCTTTCCCTTGTTCGTCTTCATGGCGGGGGTGTCGTTGGTGTTCTCGCTGAGCCGGGTGCTGGAAGCGGGCGGGCGGGGGCCCGCGGCGTGGCGGATCGTGCGCCGCGCGGTGTTGCTCTACGGCCTGGGGATTCTCTATTACGGGGGTTTTGCCACCCCGTTCCATGAAATCCGGCTGCTGGGGGTGCTGCAACGCATCGCCCTGAGCTACCTGTTCGCGGCCTTGACCTTTCTCTTCTTGGGCGTGCGGGGCCGGCTGGCGGTGTTGGGCGGCCTGCTGGTGGGGTACTGGGCGCTGATGACGTTTGTGCCCGTCCCCGGCATTGGCGCCGGGCACTTCGAGCAGGGGCGGAACCTGGCCAACTGGCTGGATCAGCATTACCTGCCGTGGCGGAAGTGGGACGGCCAGTGGGACCCCGAAGGGCTGCTGAGCACGCTGCCAGCCATCGGCACCTGTTTGTTGGGGACCTTCGCCGGGATGCTGTTGCGGGATCGGTCGATTTCCGAGCCACGGAAGGTGCTCTACTTGGTGGCGGCGGGCGTAGTTCTGGCCAGCGCAGGCTGGCTTTGGAACTTGCAGTTCCCGGTGGTCAAGAAGCTCTGGACCTCGTCGTTCGTGTTGGTCGCCGGGGGTTACAGTTGCCTCCTGTTGGGGTTGTTCCACGGGATCATCGAGGTTGGCGGCCTGCGAGGCTGGGCCATTCCGTTCGTCTGGATTGGCATGAACCCGATCACCATCTACATGATCCACAACCTGGTGGACCTGGAGAAGATTGCGGACCGGTTTGTCGGGGGTCAGATCCACGAGGCGTTGGGCGCCGCCGGGCCGTTGGTAACGACGGCGGTTGTGGTGGCGATCACCTTCGCGATTTGCCGGTTCCTGTATCAGCGCAAAGTGTTCCTGCGCCTTTGAGGGTGGGGCGCGTGCTCTGGCCTGGGCTCGCCCCGGGCAACGGTGCGGGCGGCGCGCGGGTCGCCCATTTGCGGTATGCAAACTGATGAGTCGTTGGCCGCCTATTACGCCCGGCGGGCGCCGGAGTTCGAGGCCGTCTATGCCCGGCCGGAGCGCCAGCCGGACCTCCGGCAGGTAACGGGCTGGCTCGAAGGTCTGGTGCGCGGGCAGGACGTGCTGGAGGTTGCCTGCGGCACCGGTTACTGGACACAAGTGATGGCGCGGTCGGCCCGTTCTTTGGTCGCCGCCGACATCAATGCCGAGGTGTTGGCGCTGGCCCGCGCCAAGGCCTATGGCCAGTGCCCGGTGACCTTTCTCCAGGCGGACGCCTGGAGTGTCGGCGATGTCCAAGGGTCGTTCACCGCCGGGGTGGCCTTGTTCTGGTGGTCGCACATGGCGCGCTCGCGGACGCGGCGGTTCTTAGCGGAGCTGCACCGGGCACTGCTCCCCGGGGCGTTGGTGATTCTGGCCGATAACCTGCCTCTGGCCGGGGCCGCCACGCCCATCAGCCGGACCGACGCCGAGGGCAATACTTACCAGGAGCGCCGCTTGCGCACGGGCGAGCGGTTCGAGGTGATGAAAAACTACCCCAGCGAGGCTGACCTGAGGGCGGCGGTGCCGGGGGCTGCCACCGCCCTCTCGTACACCCCGCTGAGCTACTACTGGTTGCTGAGCTACCGGCGGTCGGCCTGAGGCGGGTGGCCCGCTCTTCGCGGTCGGTGCTTGAATTCCCTCGCCGCCCCAAGCATTCTTCGCCGCCAGTCGAACAACCGTGAACGCAACACCCACACCTCTCGTCGCCCTGCTCATGGGCAGCAAATCGGATTGGGACACCATGCGGCATGCGCATGAGACCCTCGATCGTTTCGGCGTCCCCCACGAATGCTCGGTCTTGTCCGCCCACCGCACCCCCGCCGCCACAATGGACTATGTCGCCAAAGCCGAGTCGCGGGGCCTGGAGGTGGTAATCGCGGCCGCGGGCGGCGCGGCGCATTTGGCGGGGGTGGCGGCGGCGCACACCCTCCTGCCTGTGCTGGGA
>JAJXTA010000747.1 GCA_021784265.1 bacterium
ACCGCGGTGAACCCGCTACTGGGGCTTGGACCACTGGGCCGCGCGCGTGGGCCAGGGCGCGTACCTCAACTGGGTGATGGGCAACGCCATCCTCCCGCCGGTGGACCCGGATCCGACCCATGAAGGGATTCAGAAAGTGGATCGGACCACCGTGCCGGAGCTGGCGGAGCTGCCGACAATCGCCGCCCAGCTCCAGACCGATATGGACAACGCCGAGGCGGGCTTCACGCCGCTGGGTCTCTCCCAGAACAGCATCCCCTTCGACATCAATCCCCTTCTGGTCACGGGGCCGAATCCACAGACCCACTTCGAGCAGATCTACCAGCGCGCCGTGGGCACGCTGAACAATGCCGTCGTGGCCTTCAACGACGCCCAGAACGTCACGCAACTGATGCGCTCGGAAGAGGACTCACTGAGCGGCTATCAGGCGGCTTATACAAACCAGGAAACGGCTTATAACGATCAATTGATCGAGCTTTATGGCTCGCCTTACCCGGACGACCTCGGGCCCGGCAAGACTTATGCCCAGGGCTACAACGGCCCCGACCTCATCCATTACACCTACGTCGAGAACCCGGACACCAACAGCTACGGGGGGATTCTGCCCGACCCGACCACCAACCTGACCTTTAACGTGGATATCCAGCAGTTGCCCGCCGACTGGACCACGAAGATGTACACCGACTTCAGCTTCATCGTCCCCAGCACCTCCAGCCAGTACACCAACGCCGGGAACTACATCACCTTCAACATCGGCCCCAATGGCTTCTTCGACAAGCCGCCCACCTGGACCAGCCAGCGCGAGTCGCCGGGCAAGATCCAGCAGGCCATTTCGGAGCTGATCGGCGCGCGCGATCGGCTGCGCACGGAGCTCAGCAATGCCGTGGGCGATAAACAGGCCCTGGACAAGGCCATGAATGTCTTCACCGACCAACAGCAAGTCGAGCAAAGCAACCTCACGACGCAGAACGACATCCAAGACCTGCAGAAGAACATCAACGATATCCAGGAAGGGTATAACGTCGAGAGCAAGGCGGTCGGCTTGGCCACCACGATCCTGGGCGACTTGGCCAACGCCCTCACGCTCTCCTTCCCGGATATCAACATCTTTGGCTTGGCCGATGGTGGCAATCAATTGGCGGTCGCCAAGCAGGCGATCTACGAGCCCATGATGATCGCCAAAGAGGTGTTGCTGGGCGCCGATTCGCTCATCTTCATCGGCACGTCGGCGGCGGTGACGGCGAAGCAGGACCAGATCGCTTCGGACACCCAAACGCTGAACAGCTCCCAAGAAACGCAAGACATGAAGAACGCCGTCTTGGGCTTGGCCAACCAATTGGGGGTCGTACAAGGGCACCTCGGGACCATCAACTCGCTCCTGCGGGACCTGGATGACAAACAACGGGCCTATCAAGCCCTTTTGGCCAAAGGCGACCGCATCCAGGCCGAGCGGCTCACGTTCCGCCAACATGCGGCGGCGGTGATCCAGGGCTACCGCACCCGCGATGCGGCGTTCCGGGTGTTCCAGAACGAGAAGCTCGAACGCTACACCACGCTCTTCGGGTTGGCCGCGGAATACGCCTATCTGGCGGCGCAGGCCTACGACTACGAAACGGGCCTGCTTAATACCGATCAGGGCAAGGCCTTCCTCAATCGCATCATTGCCACGCAGGCCCTCGGTGTGGTCCAGGACGGGCAACCCCAATACGCGGGCAGTGACACGGGCGACCCGGGCCTCTCCAGCGCCTTGGCCGAGATGAAGGCGGACTGGGACGTCCTCAAGGGCCGGCTCGGCTTTAACAACCCGGACGGCTACGGCACCACCGTCTCCCTCCGCGGCGAGAACTTCCGCATCCTGCCCGGCAGCGACGGGGATAGCAACTGGAAGGACGTGCTCCAGGGCGGGCGGATGGCGAACCTGTTGGATGACACCGATGTGAAACGGTATTGCATGCAGATCGACGACGGCAGCGGGTTGGCCGTCCCCGGGATCGTGCTCACTTTCAGCACGGTGATCGCCGACGGCTTGAACCTCTTCGGCCAGCCGCTGGCGGCTGGGGATCACAACTTCAGTCCCAGCTCCTTTGCCACGAAGATCTTCGCCGTGGGCGTGGATTTCGATGGTTACGTGGGCATGGATAATCCCTCGCCCGGCAGCGCCGCGGGCGGCGTGTCACCTCCCGACCCGAGCTTGGACCCGAACGCCCTGGCGGCCACGCCTTATGTCTATCTCATCCCGGTCGGGGCGGACTCGATGCGCACGCCGCCGCTGGGCGACACCAGCACGATTCGGACCTGGAACGTGGACGACGTGACCATCCCTCTGCCGTTCAACATCAGCGCGTCGGACTTCTCCGCCACGCCGTTCTACACCAGCAACGACTCGTTGTCGGAGCCGCTCTTTTCCATTCGCAAGCACCAGGCCTTCCGGCCGGTCTCGACCACCGACGCCTTCACCAGCGGTATCTACGGCGCCCAGGGCCAGCTCCAGCCCTCGCAGTACACCAACAACCGACTCATCGGGCGTTCGGTGTGGAACAGCAAGTGGAAGCTCGTCATCCCCGGCCGGACGCTCCTGGCAAACCCCGCGCAGGGGCTGGATCGCTTTATCCAATCGGTGAAAGACGTGAAACTCCATTTTGTCACCTACTCCTACGCCGGCAATTAACCTGGAAGCGCCTATGAAAACGCTCGTGCCCACCCGCCGCCGCCGGCTCCTCGCCCTGGTGCTCGGCGGCGTGGTTTTCGGTGGCGGCCCCTGGCTGCCCCGTACGGGGGCCTATCCGCCCGCCCCGTATCACATCATCTACGGCATCGTGCGCGACGAGTATG
>JAJXTA010000748.1 GCA_021784265.1 bacterium
GGGCCCGCCGTGCGGGCGTAGCGCGTCGCGCCCCGCCGCCGCGCGGGTTGCTGCGGTAGCGGTCCGCCGGCCCCATGTCCTCGCTCCGCTTGGTCTTCTTTGGCACGGCTGAGTTGGCGTGTGCCAGTCTGGCGGCGCTGGCGGACCAAGCCGGTTGGACCATCGCCGGGGTGGTGACCCAGCCGGACCGCCCGCGCGGCCGGGACCTGCGGCTGCAGCCGCCGCCGGTCAAGGTCCTGGCGACGCAGTTGGGACTCCCGGTGTGGCAACCCCAGCGCGCCCGCGACGAGGGCCTGCTGCAAACGTTGCGCGCGGCCGCGCCCGACCTGGTCGCCGTCGCCGCCTACGGCCAGATTCTGCCCCCTCCCCTGCTCGCGCTGCCGCGGCACGGCTGTCTGAACGTCCACGCCTCCCTGTTGCCACGGCATCGGGGCGCGGCCCCGATCCAATGGGCCCTCCTGGAAGGCGACGCCGAGACCGGCGTCACCATCATGCGGATGGACGCGGGCTTGGACACCGGCGACCTCCTCAGCCAAGAAACGGTGCCCATCCGGCCCGAAGACGACGGGCAAACGCTCCATGATCGGCTCGCCGCGCTCGGCGCCCGGCTCCTGGTCAAGACCATCCCCCCCTACCTGGCGGGGGAGCTCTCCCCGCGCCCGCAACCCGCCCAAGGCGCCACCTACGCCCGCAAGATTACCAAAGAGGATGGGCGCCTGGATTGGCGGGGTGCGGCGCCAGCCTTGGCCAACCGGGTCCGGGCCTTCACCCCGTGGCCGGGGGCCTTTACCTTCCTGGCGGGCGCGCCGCGGCCGGTCTTGTTGAAGGTCTGGCGGGCTGAACCGGTCGCCGCCTCCCCAAGTCGGCCCGGCACCGTGCTCGCGGCGTCGAAAGAGGGGGTGCTCGTGGCCTGCGGAGCGGGCGCGTTGCGCTTGACGGCGCTGCAACGCGAAGGGGGACGCCGGATGGTGGCGGCGGAGTTTCTGGCCGGCCATCCGTTGGCGGTCGGGCAGTGCCTGGGAGAGGCCGCGCCGCCGGCGACCTGAGCGCGCGGGGCGGGGCGGAGGCCGGCAACTCCCACTGGCCCCTCAGCCCCGGCCGCGCCCTACCGGCCCAGCATCCACCGATGCGGCGGCGTCTGGTCGTCCATGACCGCCAGATACACCTTGGCGGCGTTGACCGCGTTGGGGGGAATCCGCCGCTCGGGGATGCGCGCGGCGTAGCCGGCGATCATCTCGCTTTCGGCCGTCGCCCGGCTCGCGTCCCGGGCCAGCGCCCCCAGATACACAAACAACAGGAACCGTTCTCGCTTGTTCACGCTTGCCTCACTTTTCCATCGTTCGCCCCCATCCTCGCACGGGGGGGTGGACATCCGCTGTCCATGTGAACAACTTCTCCCGGCGGGCGAAAAGGGCTTGATCTTTCCCGCAGGCGGCGGCCACACTCGCCCCCAACGAAAGAAGCAATTTATGGCTGATATCGCAAACAAGTATCCTGAGAACGTGGCGGGCAAGTACTACGTGGACAACCAGTGCATCGACTGCGACCTGTGTCGGGAAACGGCCCCGAACAATTTCAAGCGCAACGAGGACGGCGGGTACTCCTTCGTGTACAAACAGGCGGAGACCCCGGAGGAAGAGGCCCAGTGCAAAGAGGCCAAGGAAGGCTGCCCCGTGGAAGCCATTGGCGACAACGGCGCCTAGCCCGCGGCGCCCCCGGTTTTTGACCCCGCGCCCGGCCCGGCGCGGGGTTTCTTTTTCTGCTCGCCGGCGTTCCGAGGCCGGGGCCGCCCGGCCCACCCGGGTTACTTGGTTTCCTTGGCCTGCTTCGCCTTCCGCGCCTTCTCCGCCACCTCGAGCTTCTTCACGTACTTGGCCGGGTCTTTCTTGAAGTCACCCAGGCAATCCTTGCAGCAGAGCTTGATCTGCCGGTCTTTGTAGGTGAAGACATAAGGAGGGCTCATTTCACCGAGCTTCTCGCCGGTGACGACGCAGGTCTTCAGCGGGTACGGTTTCAGGTCCTTCTTCGTGGTCTTGGTGTCGTCGGCCGGGGGATTACTGGCGGCGGCGAGCAGGCCGGCGGCCAGGAGCAGCGCGGCGAACGGTCGGATGGTTTTCATAGGTTTGTGATGATCGCACTCAAGGGTTATACGCCGGCGATGGCGAATTCACTCAAAAAAACCGCGGCTGGCTCCCGCCGGTTCACTCCCGCCCGGTGGCGGCGAGGAAGGGCTTGATCTCCGCCATGAGCCGGGCGAAGGCGTCCAGACTCACCTGCTGGGCGCCGTCGCTCCAGGCCTCCGCCGGGTTGGGATGCACCTCGATCAGGAGGGCGTCGGCGCCCATGGCGACCGCCCCCTTGCACAACGCCACCACCAAGTCGGCCCGGCCCGTGCCTTGGCTGGGGTCCACCACGATGGGGCAGTGGGATTCCTGCTTGATGATCGGGATGGTGGAGAGGTCCAGCGTATTGCGGGTGTAGGTTTCGAAGGTGCGGATGCCCCGCTCGCAGAACATCAGTCCGGGATTCTCGTTGGCCAGGATGTATTCCCCCGCCAGGAGCCATTCCTCGATGCGCATGGCCAACCCCCGTTTGAGCAGGACGGGTTTGCCGGTCTTGGCCGCGGCGATGAGGAGCTGGAAGTTCTGGGCGTTGCGAGTGCCGATCTGGAGGATGTCGGCGTATTCGGCCACCAGCTCGGCGTGGGCCTCGGAAAGCAGTTCCGTGATCACGGCCAGCCCCGTCGCCTCCCGCGCCTTGGCCAGGAGTTTGAGGCCCTTCTCGCCGAGACCTTGAAACTCGTAGGGCGAGGTGCGGGGCTTGAAGGCG
>JAJXTA010000749.1 GCA_021784265.1 bacterium
CGCCCGCGTGGTAGCTGCGCCCGCGCGCCCCCGGCTCGCTCAAGGTGGCCAAGCGGCGCCCCACCGCGTTCTGGGCGACACCCACGGACATCTCCTCCTTTTCCCCCTGGGCGTTGCGGAAGACGTGCTGGGGGTACACTTCCAGCCAGCTCCACATGTCCGGCCCGGTGGGGCCCTGGAAATAATCCGGCTGGGGCTTGCGCAGGGTGAAGAACTCCCGGAGGCGGGGTTCGACCTTGGCGGGGTCGGCCAGGAGCAACGGCTTGCCCTGCCAGTGAAACCAGAGTTCCGGGTAGAGACCCGGGGCGTAGAGGTCCTGGTATAACTCCGCCGCCACGCGGGCGGGATCCCAGAACGGGCAAAGAAAGGCGACCTGCGGCGTGCGAGCCCCGTCGCGGCGCGCTTGGGCGAAGACCTCGAGCAACGCCCGGTAGTAGTGGCGGTAGGTGAGCTGATTGGTCACGTCGAAGATCAGGGTGTCCACCCCCGCGTCCGCCAGCATCTGGGCGTGTTTGCGCAAGACAAAGGGATCATCGGTCAAGTAATAACCGAGGTAGGGTTCGCCCCAATGATGGGGCGCATGGAGCGGTCCCCAGAGGGGATTGTCGGGCTGGTGGAGGGCGGCCGGGTCTTGGGCGAGGATCTTCGAGACATCGTAGGGGCCGCCGTTCACATGGGCGCCGAGCCAGAGGAAGTAGAAGATCCCCACGTACCGCCCGGGGCGCGGCGGGCCGGTGACGGTCGCGTCCGGCAGGGCCCGTCCCAGGGCGTCGGTGGCCACCCAGGTGTCGCTGTCGTTATCCCAGACCGACGCCGCGGGCAACGGCGCGCCGGTCGCCAACCCGCCGAGCAGCAACACGCCGGCGGCGACCCGGGACAGGCGCGCCGGGCACGACCGGCGCCGGTCAGGGGTCGTTGGCCCAGGTCTCGGGGTGGGGCTGGTTGTCGTAGTTCCAGCGCTGGCGGGCGCCGGGGGTTTTGGCGAGCCAGACCTTCGCTTTGCCGTATTCCACATGCGCATCGCAGAAGACGACGTTAGCACCTTGGTCGTGGCGCGGCGACGTCATTTCGTTCAGGAGGTTGACGGGGGTGAGGTCATCCAGATCGTCGTCGCCGCCGTCGCTGTCTTTGGCTTTGGCGTCGGCGACCGCGACCATATCGCTGGGGGCCTTGAGCTGGTTTTCGTCCAGGTAAACCGCGGTGGTCGGGCCAGTGCTGTTGCCGTCCAGCCCCAAGTTAGGCGTGGTGGCACGGTAACGGCCTGTGCCGGCCATGTTATAATCGTAGCTGGGGTTCGGCCCGTTGAGCCGGGCGGTGTTGGTCCAGGCCGGCGCCCGCAGGTTGGCGGGGCAGACGAAAAGGTTGCGGGTATTGGCGGCGAGGGGGAGCAGCTTGGTGTCCCAGAACATGAAGGCATTGCCGGCGTTCTGGCCGCCCTCCAACCACCGGGGATACTTGTGATAGTCCCCGCTATAGACATTGAGAGCGATCCCGATCTGGCGGAGGTTGCTCTTGCAGGCGGCCGACTGGCCGGCCGCCTTGGCCAGGGACAAGGCGGGAAGGAGGAGCGCGGCGAGAATAGCGATGATGGCGATGACCACCAACAGCTCGATGAGGGTGAAACCGGCGGCGCGTGGCGTGGGGGGGCACGGGCGCTGGCGCGAAGGCGTGCGCATGAGCATGGCTTGGATAATGTATCAGCCCAATAGCGAATTCCCGGCCCGCTGGCAACTGTGCGTCTCACCGCACACCTCGCCGCCGCCGGGCCCAGCGAACGCCGCGCGGCGTCCGCCCGTCCTCGCCAAACGACTCCTCCGCCCGACCCAGGGTTACCGGCTCGAGTGCGCCGCCCCCTCGACCCCGTGGCCCACGCCGAGCCCCTCAGCTCCCCTTGAGGGTGTGGCCGCCCTTGGCTTTCACCCGCGCCCAACGGGCGGCGGCGATGGCCGAAAGCCGCTCCCGTCCGGCCTTGCTGATGCGCCGCTTACGTTTGGGTGGGACTGGGGTCGGCGCCGGCGCGACGGCTGCCGCGGCCGGCGCGGCGACGGTCGCGCCGCCGAGCACGGCGGCCAAGTCGCGTTCCAGGGCTTCGATTCGTTCTTTGATAGCCGCAGCTTGTTCGAGCTGGGCTACGGTTAAACTAGCGAACAGGTTGTGCATGGAGTGGTTTGTACTGATTAGGTTGGGTTACGTCAAGCTAACCCCGGCCGGCGGGTCCCGCCGGGCCACGGCGCGGGAGCGAGCGCAGTCAGGCTGCGGCGCAGCGCGGTGGCGGAGAGAGGGAGATTCGAACTCCCGGTGCTGTTTAGGCACTCACGCTCTCCAGGCGTGCGCATTAAACCACTCTGCCATCTCTCCCCAGAGCCGGAGATAGCATGCCCGAAAGCAAGGGTTCTCGCAACGACTTTTATGCGCCTCACTCCGGGCGCGGCCCGGCGTCCAACCGATCGACGAAGCGATACAAGGCGAGGCTGGCGAGGAAGAGAACCCCCGAGAGGATCGCCGCCGGCAAGGCGCTGTCGCGGTGGCCGGCGAGGAACGCCTCCAGGGTGGCGGTCAAGAGCCACATCTGCACCACCAGCAGGACGCCGATGAGCGCCAGGGCGCCGTCGATGGCGGTGAGCCGTTTATGACGGGGAGGGAGCGCCGGTTCCATATCAACTCTCGGTTGTGGTCTCCATGCCCACCGCCACCAAGGCATTGGCCCGGCGCTCCAGCCGCACGCGCGGCAAGGGCCGGGGGGGCGGGCCCTGAAGGACCTGGCCGGTCCGCACCGAGAAGTAGCCTTCGTGGCAGGGACACTCGAGGCGCCGATGCGGCGCTGAGTAA
>JAJXTA010000750.1 GCA_021784265.1 bacterium
GGACTCGAATGGTGGGCGCGACAGGACTTGAACCTGCAAGAGTTGCCTCACGTGGTCCTAAGCCACGCGCGTCTGCCATTCCGCCACGCGCCCACATCCGGCCACTGCGGCCGGGGTGGAGTCTATACGGCGAGCAGGCCGGGGAGTAAAGCCAATCCAGTTTCGGGCCTCCAGCTAGGGTCGCCGCCGGTCACCGCACATAACGGACTCGCCTGCCTGCCGCCGGACTGCGCCATTCTGACCCACAGATTCTGCCACAGAGCCATATTGGCTTTGGAACGCTTCGGCGTGATCGCCGCCACCACCGATGCCGCCAATGGTCATGGACGGCGTTTGGCTGGCGACCGCGACTTGCAGTTTCGGAGCAGTTACCGTTCCACCACTTCGTAGGGGATGGCGGGGAGTGTGCCGAGCGCAAAGCGCCGCGGGGCGGCGGGTCGGGAGCCCTTGGCTGCGGCGGCTGAGGCTGGAGTGGCCACCACGCGCACAATGAGATTGCCCCGCGCGCCAGCCTTCGTCTTGGCGGCATCGCAACGCAGCTCAATCTCTGCTCCGTCGGGGGAGGCGGCAACCTGCTGGATGGTGATCCCGTCGGGGGTGGCCTCGAGCTCGAACTGAAACCGGTTAACAAAACCCCACCCTGGAGTTGCCACGCGAAGACGTTCGGTGCCACCGACGGCGAGGCGCAGCGGCGTCGGGCTCAGGAGCCGGAGGGCGTTGCGCGCGAGGCCACGGCCGACCACGGCGACCCGCAGCTCTTGCTGCGGGACCAGGTGGTAATAAGCGAACGCTTGTTCCATCTCTTCGGCCGGGACGGCGGAGCGGACGATTTCCTCTCCCGCGATCGATGCCCGGCCCTCCAAGCGGAGGGTTATTGTTCCGGCAGATGGGCGTGGGGGCGCGGTGAGCGTCACGCGCGCTTGCTCCGCCCCCGCGGGCACCTCCCCGCCGCTGAGGGCGAACCCGGGAGGGGCATTGACCAGGCGAACGGCAACCGCATTGGTAAACCCATCCCGGCGCAGGACATGGACAGTCAAGGGGGCCGCCAGCCCACCCCGCAACGTCAGGCTGGAGGGCACGACGCGCAAGGCGAAGTCCGGCCTGGGCTGGCTCAGGCGGAGGCGGTAGGCGTATTCCGGGCCTCCGGCCTGTTGAACGTCGCCCAGCCAAACGTAGTAGGTTCCGTCGGCGGGCAGCCGCAGGCGGAGGTAGGAGTCGGCGGCGTGGGTTTCCAAGCCGAGGCCCGGGTCCGGGTAATCGTCGTTGAAGGCCAGTTGCCCGCCGTGGGCGTCCGTGAGGCGGAGCACCGAATCCAGGGGCGAACCGAGCCGGCGCGCTTGGACTTCGGCGACGACCGTTTGGCCGGCGCGGCCGTCGAACCGGAACACATCCCAATCGCCCGGCGCCTCGATGCGGCCGTTGACCACGACCGGGAGCGTGATCGGTTGCGCTGCCGCCGGGGAGTCGTTGGGTTCCCGTTCGAACACCTCCGGGAGGGGATCGGTGGCGAAGAGCACGGGGGTGGAGGTGTGTCCGTTGGCGGCCAGCCGGACCGGAGATACGGTGGGGTCGTTGCCCTGTGCGTCGAGTAACATCGGTCCGGTGGGCAGGTTCCAACCGAAGACCTTGACCGAGGTCGGTTTCCCCGCCCGCCCGCCGAGAGGAAAGATGTCCGTGAGAAACGGCACCGCACCCACCGTGAGGCGGTACACGAAATCCGCGCGCCCACGGTAAATCGTGTCGCGGATCCGCACCTGGTACGCGCCGTCGGTCGGGACGGTGTAGGCCAGTACCGGATCCGGGTGAAAGCGATAGTGGTCGGCAAACGCCACCTCATGCCCTTGATTGTCCCAGAGCGAGATGGCCGGCTGGAACCACCCCGGCACGGCGTCGGCCAAATAGGGCATCAGGCTGCGCGCCTGCACCGCCACGACCAACCGCTGCCCCGCGCGAGCCGTGAACCGATAGCTATCGACACCGCCGGGCCAGCTCTGACCATTGACCACCGCGGGGATGGCGATGTCGGTCTCGGTGGCGGCGACGGGCCGGGGCTCGTTCGGGTTGTTGAACAACCGGAGCGCGCCCGGGCCGGCCGCGAGCGGTTTTTCCGTTTTGGTGAACTCCGGGAGCTGGCCCACCCAAAACCAGAGCGGATTCGACAGCCCCGTTGGAGTGCGCAGGCGCAGCTCGCGTTCGCCCGGCTCGGCCTCTGGCTTGATGGTGACTCGGAGGGTGGCGGTCTCGGCAATCGCCGGATTGACGCTCCGCCTGGGGCCGCGGAGGAGGAACTGGCGCCGGAGGTCGGCGAAGGTTCGCTGGTCTTGGGCGGTCCAGACGCGGTTCGTGGCCCACGGGCGGAGCGGCGCCGCGGCGAGGTCGCTCGCGGGGAAGGCCGCCGCCCGCTTTTGCTGCAACGCCCGGAGCTGCTCCCGGAGGCGGTTCACCTCGCGCGGGTTCAGCGGCCGGGTGTAGTCGGTGACCACCGCCTCGACGCCCGCGCCGGAAACGGCGACAACGGCATTGGTGGCGCCGTCGAGGCGTTGTCCGCCCACGATGACGGTGACGACGCTGCCCGTGCGTCCGCCCGCGGGATAGACGTAGCCAAGGTGCGGGATGAACGGCTGGGCCTGGACGGCAACGGCGAGAGCCAAGGTGACCGCGAACGCGGCCACCGGGCGGCGCCGGAGAGGCGTCTTCCCCGCCCGGTCTGGGGCGCGGCGGCCGCCGCCGCTTGCACGCGCATTCATCTACATGATCTCCCGGAGTTGGCCGCCCATCGACGCGCCCTCCGCGGCTGTGGGCACGACGCGCAGGGCGAGGCCTTGTGGG
>JAJXTA010000751.1 GCA_021784265.1 bacterium
GGTCACCGAGTGCAGTGTTCCCGTCCCGTGGTCTGGGGATGAACGGCTCAAGGAGCCGAGCGCCGCCGACCTCCGCCGCCAAGCCGAGCGAGTGGTCAAACTCTTCGCGACCGCCCTCCAGGAGGGTCCGTCCGAGGTCTTTTACTTCCTCCTCCCGCATTACGTCGAGGCCCACACCCAGTTCGGCATTCTCCGCCCCGACCTCACCCCGCGCCCCGCGTATGCGGCCCTGGCCGCCGTGGGCCGGCTGCTCGCCGGGGCGCGTCCCTTGGGCCGGCTGACGGCGGAGGGCGGGGTGGAAGGTTACTTCTTCCGGGCGCGTCCCGACGGCCAGGCGCGCGAGGTGCTCGTCGCTTGGGCCGCGGACGCGGTGACGCCGTTGGCCTTGCCCCGGACCCCGGTGGGCCGCTTTGACCTCCTCGGGCGGCCCCAGCCGATCTGCGGTCCCGGCGTGGCGCTGAGCTCCGCCCCGACCTTTATCCTCCTGCCGGTCGGCACGGCCGCGCGGTTAGCGCTCACGCCGCCCCCTGGACCCGCGCCGCGGCGGGAGGGCGCTCCCTCGCCGATCGTGTTACAAGCGCGGCTGGCGCCCGAGCGCGTGATCCTGGCCCGATCGGCCTACCGCATCGATCCAACCCGGACGCAACGCATTCCGCTGCGCATCTACAATTTCGGTTCCCGGGCGGTCGAAGGACGGCTGCGCGTCAGCGTGCCGCCGGGCTGGCAGTGCGAGGCCCCAGGGCCCATCGCCCTGGCCGGCGGCAGCGATGCCACCCTGACCCTGACCCTGGCCGCCCCCGGCGGCGACGCGCCGGCCGCCATCGCCCGGCTCCGGATCACCGGCGACTTCGGCCGGGCCGGCCGCCCGGTGCTTTCGCTGCGGCTGTGGCCCGAACCCGCACGCTGAAACCGCCTCCCGCGGCGGCTAGAGGGTCCGGCGAAACAAGAGGGTGGCGACGGCCATCGTCAGCGCGGCGAAGCCGGCGAGATAGAACAGGTCGGGAGCGATGGACGTCAGGCCCGTGTTCTTGAGCAGGAGCTCCTTGAAACCGTGGACGGCATAGGTGAAGGGGTCCACCACCGTAATCGCCTTCATCCAGGGAGGGAACGCTTGGACGGGATAGACCGCCCCGCTCGGGAAGAACAAGAGGGTGTTCAGCACCCCAAACGTCGCCCGTGGGACCAGCGGGTCGCTCACCCGCACCATGAGCAGAAACATCATGCTGATCAGGGCCAGCGCCGTGACGATCACCAACAGCAACATCCGGCCCAGGCGCGCCAGGTTCAGCGGGTCCGGAATCCCGGCGATCAAAGAGCCGCAGGTCACCAAGACCGCGCCGGCCAGAATCGCCTTGGCCGCGCCAGCCAGGTTGAACCCGAGGATCAGTTCGAACTTGCGGATGGGGGTGACCAGGTAGCCCTCGTGCAAGCCACGGGCCTTGTCGTCGATGAAGATGATCCCCCCACCGATCATGGCCGAGACGAAGATCGCCAACACGATCGTCCCCGGCAGGAGGTATTGGATGTAGGGAACGTAGGGGTAGGCCTCGACCACCGCCAGCGTCACGGTCGCGGTCAACCGGGGAGGCGGCCCCTTCTGGTTATAGGCCCCGAGCAACTGGGTCAGCGTCCCCTCCAGGGCCGAGGCGACGAACTGATCGGTGTTATCCTGGACCAAGGCCACGCGGGGGTTGGCCCCCGCCAGGAGCTTGCGGGAGAACTCGGGGGGGATGTTGACCACGCCGCTGATCCGCCCCTCCCGCAGGTCGCGCAGGGCCCGGCTCGAATCGCGGTACGGGATCGGTTCGAAGGTCCGGGCGTTGGCGGCCACCGCCCGCAGCAGCTCCTGGAGTTTGACCGCCGGCATCCGGTGGTCTTGGTCCACCACCCCCAGCCGCAGGTTCCTCACCTTACCCCCAAAGGCATAACCGAGGACGACCAGTTGGACCAGCGGCAGCAACATCGACACCACAATCAGCGTCGGGCTCCGTCGGAAGCGGCGCAAGTCGCGCTCGATGATGGCCAGGACCCGGTGCATGGCGAGGGGTGCTAACGCCGTTCGTACATGAACGCGCTGCTCGAGGGCACCGGGGCTTGCAACGCGTCGCGCAACTGATGACCGGTATAATGCACAAACACGTCGTCGAGCGTCGTGCTTTGCACCGACAGCGACGTGACCGTGATGCCCGCCGTCCGCGCCGCTTCCATGAGCGCCACCGTTGTACGCGGGCCGTTGTGCGAGGAGACCCGGAAGACGTGGCCATCGGCCTTGACCTCGGCCACCTCCGGGAGGGTCGTGAGGGCCTGGTGCCACCCGGCGGGGACATCCGAAACACTCACCTCGAGGATGTTCCGCCCCGGAATCGAGGCCTTGAGCTTGAGGGGCGAGTCCAGCGCGACCAGCTTGCCATGATCCATGATGAGCACCCGGTCGCAGAGCTTGTCGGCCTCGTCCATGTAATGGGTGGTGACGAGGATGGTGAGGCCGCGGTCCTGTTTGAGCCGGGCCAGCATCCCCCACACCGCCACGCGGGAAACCGGATCGAGCCCCGTAGTGGGTTCGTCCAGGAAAAAGACCTTGGGTTCGTGCACCAAGCCGCGGGCGATCTCCAGCCGGCGGCGCATGCCGCCGGAGAAGAGTTTGACCGGTTTGTCGCGCCAAGCGGCCAGGTCCACCGCCTCGAGCAGTTCGCCGATCACTCGCCGGCGCCGTTCCCGGGGCAGGCCGTAGAGCTTGGCGAAGATGCCCATGTTCTCCTCCGCGCTCAGGTCCAGGTCGGAGGTCATCGCCTGCGGAATGACGCCGATGGACTGCCGCACCTGGCT
>JAJXTA010000752.1 GCA_021784265.1 bacterium
CAGCATCCCCTTGGAGAATCTGGGCTGGTCACTGTTTCGCGGTCGCTATCTCAACGGCGCCGCCGCCTTCAAGGTCTCCCTCTCCAACGGGGTGCTGATCGTCACGCTCCAGTCCCTCCGGGTCAAAGGAGAAGAGCTGCCCGCTCAATTCCTGGCTCAGCTCCAGAAGCAGAACCTGGCCAAGAATCTCTACGAAGACCCCAAGACCGCCGAGGTCATGCGCAACCTCGAGAGCGTCACGGTGAAGGACGGCCAGGTGACCCTCAAGGCGCGGGCGACCAAGTAAGGGACGGCTCAGCGGAGGTCTGGTCGCGCCCGCGCCTCGGCCCCCAACCAGCGCTGGTGTTCCTGGATCGCGTAGCGATCCGTCATCCCCGCCAGGTAATCGCAGACCGCCCGATGGAGACCCTCCCTTGCCAACCGCTTGCGGGATTGCTCCCCGAGCACCTCCGGGTGGGCTAGATAGAAACCGAAGAGGTCTCGTAACATCGCGACGGCGCGCGAGTTGGGACCGTGCACCCGGCGGCTGTAATAGACGTGGGTGTAGAGGTAGTCCCGCAGCTCGAGATTGCGCCGGGCCCGTTGCGGGCTGTACTGGGCCAGGGCCCGGGGTTGGCGGCGGACGGCCTCGGCCGAACGCACCGTCGCGGCCGCGATGCGACGAGCGGTGGTGGTGACCACGTCACGGACCTGCGCGTCGATCAGGCAGCGGATGATGAAGAAGCGCCGGGATTCATCCGGCAGCGCGCCCCACTGGACCTGCACGGCGGCCGCCGCCGCGCGCCAGACGTACACCTCCCGTCGGAGCTTGGCCTCGGCGAGCAGCCCCGCCTCCAAGCCGTCGTCCAAGTCGTGACTGTAGTAAGCGATCTCATCCGCCAAGTTGGCCACCTGCGCCTCCAGCGAACAGGAGGAGGCCGCGAACGGGGCGCGCTGATCGGGGTGATCGTAGCTGGTCTGGTGCTTGGCCAATCCCTCCCGGGTTTCCCAGGTGAGATTGAGGCCCGGGAACGAGGGGTACTTTTGTTCCAGTTCCTCGACGACGCGCAGACTCTGCCGGTTATGCTCGAACCCCCCGTGGCGCCGCATGAGCCGGTCCAGGGCCTTCTCGCCGTTGTGCCCGAACGGGGAGTGCCCCAAGTCGTGGGCCAGGGCAATCGCCTCGGCCAGGTCCTCGTTGAGGCGGAGGGGGCGGGCGAGGTTGCGGGCGATGGCGGCGACCTCGATGGTATGGGTCAGCCGGGTGCGCAAGTGGTCGCCCGTGCCGTTGAGGAACACCTGCGTCTTGTACTCGAGGCGACGGAAGGCGCGCGAGTGGATGACGCGGTCCCGGTCGCGCTGGTAGTGGGTGCGCCACTCCGGGGGCGGCTCGGGATGCACCCGGCCCCGCGTCCGGGCGCTGAGCTGGGCGTAGGACGCCAGCGTGTCGCGTTCGCGCTGTTCGAGTTCGATCCGAGCGAAGGGCATAACCCAACCTCAGGCGTCGCGGTCTGCGCCCAACACGCAGCCTGGGAATACAGCCGACGGTCCTCCGGCGCGACGCCACCCCCGCGGGTGCCGCGCGGCGTACCCAGCGCCGCCCAAACGCGGGCGCCGACGCCAGCGAGTGGTTCGGTTCGCGCGCCGTCGCTCCCCGGCAGTCACGGCCCGATCAGTTCCTGGACCGACACACCGCGCAAGGCAAACAGGCGGCGGATGGCTTCCTCGATGAGGTTGTTCGGACAAGACGCCCCCGCGGTGATGCCCACGGTCAGTTTGCCAGGCGGCATCCAATCGCGAGTCTCGACCTCCCGTCCAAGCTGTTGATTATAGTGACAAATGACTTTCTCCGACACCATCTTGGAGGCGTTCTTGATGAAGTAGGTCGGGAGCCTGGCTTCGCCCATCTCGGCCAAGTGGGAGGTGTTCGAGGAGTTGTAGCCGCCGATCACCAGCAACAGGTCCATCGGTTCCTTGAGGAGTTTCTCGAGGGCATCCTGGCGATCTTGCGTCGCCCCGCAAATGGTATCGAAGAAACGGAAGTGCCGGGGCAGCTCGGCCGCCCCGTAGCGTCGTTCCATCGCCGCCCGGATGCGGCGCTGCACCTCTTCGGTCTCCCCCCGGAGCATCGTGGTTTGGTTGGCCACCCCCACCACCTGTAGGTGGACATCCGGATCGAACCCAGGCGAATAAGCCCCTTTGAAACGTTCGAGGAACTCGCGTTTGTCGCCACCTTGGACGATGTATTGGCAAACCAGATCGGTCTCCGCCAGGGTGAACACCACCAGGTAATGACCGTTGGTGGCGGTGGCCTGGGAGCTGGTCGCTTTGGTCTCCTCGTGCCAGGCCTTGCCGTGAATGATGCTGGTGACCTCCTCGCGGGCGTATTGGCGCACTCGCTTCCACACGCTCATCACGTCCCCGCAGGTCGTATCCACAAACAAGCACCCCTTGGACTCCAGCCTTGCCCGGGTAGCCACCTCCGTCCCGAACGCGGGAATAATAACGATGTCGCCAGCGCGCAAGTCGTCGATGTCGGCACTCTGCTCTTTGCCGGACAGGAACTTGATTCCCATCGCCTGGATTTGGTCGTTGACCTCCGGGTTATGGATGATCTCCCCCAGGATGTAGATCGGCTGGCCGGGGTAGGCCTTCCGCGCCGCGTAGGCGAGATCGATCGCGCGCTCGACGCCGTAACAGAACCCGAATTGCTTGGCGAGTTTCACCGTCAGCAACCCGTCCGCCGACAGCACATGTCCTTGGGCCCGAATCCGTTCGACCAACTCGCTCCGATAATGCGCCAGCACCTCGGCCTGGACGGTGGCCATGATGTCCGGGCGAGAT
>JAJXTA010000753.1 GCA_021784265.1 bacterium
GGCCAGCTCGCGGCGGCCCCGGTGCAGCAGGACACGGACGCGGACATGGTTGGTGCCCATGACCGTCGCCACCTCCGCCACCGAGAACCCCTCGGCATAGCGCAGCCAGAGCGCCTGGAACTGCGCGGGGGAGAGCCGCCGGGCGGCGGCCCATAACGAGGTGCGGCTTTCCGCCGCCGCCAGCACGGTCGCGGGGCCTTCGGCCAGCGAGGCGGGTTCATTCGCCTCGCTCAGGACCTCGTGGGGCCAGGCGGCGCGCAAGTGGCTGAACGCGGTCCGTTTGGCGATGGTGAACAGCCAGGTAGTGAAGGCGCCGGTCCCACGATACCGGTGAAGACCCTGGTATGCTTTCAGGAACGTCACCTGCGTCAGGTCCTCGGCGTCCTGCCGCTGCCGGGTCAGTTGCAGCAGAAAGTTGAACACTCGCTCTTGGTACTGTTCGACCAAGAGGGCGAAGGCCGCCCGGTGGCCGGCCTGACACTGCGCCACCAACTCCTCGGTCGTTGGGGCGGGCGCCCGCGGACCACCCTCCCTGGACGGGACCGGCACGCCGATCCAGCGGGGATCGGCGGCCAGGGCAAGTGGGGGCAGGGCCATGACACCTGGGTAAGCTAGCGCCGGGCTCGGGCCTGCGGCCGCTCCTTGGCGGTCAGCTTGGCTTCGGCCCTGTCAATCGGGTAACGAATCTCCAGCGTCACCAAGCGATCGTTGCCGGTCACCTTGGTCGCCTCAGCCAACTCCCGCACGTCCGGGTTGTCGATTTGGCCCAAGGCGACCAGGGCGATAATCCCCTGGACCACCTGCTGGATTTGCTGGCTCACTTCCAGGGTCTTGGTTTTCAGCGCGACGGTCAGCCAGAGCTCTTCCCCGTTCTCCCCCAACCCCAACCGCAGGCTCTCGGCCATCTTCAGGATCCGAGCGCGCGGCGGCAGCGGGGCGTTCTCGTTGAAGCCTTGGGCGGAGGCCACGAGAAAGAAGGTGTTCGAGGGCGCGTCCCCCGCGGCTAAACCCGGGCTCCCGTTGAGGCTGGGGGCCTGGCCCAACAACACCTCGCGCGCGTGGTCAAGGTCCGCGCGCGACTTGCTCACCAAGACCGGCTTGCCTGGGGGCGTGGCGATGAAGACCTCGTTGTTGATCGCGTAGAGGGGCACCGGGTCGGTCTGCACCCGCCGGACGGGGCCGCCGTCCGGATTGCCCCCTTGGGCGAAGCGGTCCATCACCCCCTCGAGCGCTTTACGCACATCCATCGTGGTGCGGATGAGCAGGACGCCTTGGCCGGCACCCTGGGGCTGGTAATCGGCGCCGTAGGCGGTCAAGGAGTCGATCTTGCGCCAATCGAACTCGAACCCAAGCTGTTCCCGGAGGTCGGTGGTCGGCTTGGCCAGCTTCTTATCCAAGACCTCGCGGCCAAAGAAATCCCCGATCTTGGTGGCGCGAAAGCCAGCTAAATCACAGTGCACCAACCACTTGGCATCAGCGGCTACGTCTTGCTTGGCCAAGGGCTCGGCTCGCCCGAGGGCCGCCAGACTCAGACTCAACAACACCATCAGACTCGCGGGTTTCATGTTCCAACTCCATTACTCTTGCACGCAGGTTAAAGTTTCAGCTTCGGCGGGCATCCCCTGTCCGCCCCTCAATCACTGTCCGCCTCTTTAATCGTGCGGGAGGGCGGAAAAGTTACACCCTTTCGCAACGCCTCCCGGGGCGGCCGGGAAGCGTCGGCCTCGTGACGCCCCGCTCGCCACTCGGTCCAATTGACAGTTGAATTGATGAGCGATCCGCAAGCACCGCAGCTCCTCACCGACCTGATCGGCCAAGCCGAAGGCGTGGGCGCCAGCGACATCCACCTCCAAACGACGGCGAACGGGGTGGAGGTGGCCTTGCGCCTGGACGGGGTGATGACACCCTGGCGCACCTTGCCTCGGGAGATCGCCCCGCGCGTCTTCGGGCGCATCAAGTTCCTGGCCCGCCTCAAGACCTACCAGGAATCCCTCCCCCAGGACGGACGGATCGACAAGGCCGACACCGGCGCCCAGCACGACATCCGCGTCGCCACCTACCCCACCGTCACGGGGGAGAAGATCGTCCTTCGGCTCTTCAACCGCTCGGTCGTGCAAGCCTTGGGCGAGCTCGAACTGCCCCCGCCGGTGGTGGACGAACTCCAGCGCTTCCTGAGCGGGAGCGCGGGGTTGCTGCTCTTAACCGGGCCGGCCGGCAGCGGGAAGACCACCACCATCTACGCCTGCTTACGGTTCCTCGCCGAGCTCGGCGGACGGCACATCATCACGGTGGAAGACCCGGTCGAACAGCTCCTGCCCGGCTTGATGCAGACGGAAGTCAACGAGGCCCGTGGGCTCACCTTCGCGGTGGCGGCCCGGCACCTCTTGCGCCAGGCCCCGCAGGTGCTGGTCCTGGGTGAGGTCCGGGATGACGAGACCGCGGGGTTGGCCGTCCGGGCGGCCTTAACGGGCCATTTGGTCATCTCGACGCTGCACGCCGGCTCCTGCCAAGGGGTCTTCGAGCGTCTCCTGGTCATGTGCCCGGACGCTTACGCGACCGTGGCGGCCGTCGAGCTGGTGCTCAACCAACGCCTCATGCGGCGCCGGTGTTCGGCCTGCGCCGGCGGCGGTTGCCCCGCCTGCGTGCAGACCGGTTACCGGGGGCGAATCCCGGTGGTGGAATGGCTGCGCCTGGACGACACGCTCCGGGCCCAGATCCGCGGCGGGAGTGTCGGGGCGGTGCGGCCCCAGCCGACCCTGGAAGCGGCGGCGCGTGACTGGGTGCGGCGAGGCTGGTCTGATAATAAGGAATACCAACGCTTG
>JAJXTA010000754.1:0-1874 GCA_021784265.1 bacterium
GCAAGCCCTGGCGAGCAGCAGCCATGCCAGACGCTCAAACCTCCGGTTTTGCAACGGTTTCCACCACCCACGCCCGCCCGGAACGGAAAAACCTGCCACCTCTCGGAACGCCGTGAACAGCAGTTTTTGCCGCCGCAAGGCCCGCGGCGCGGCCCCGAGGCTGACGCCGCCCCTCACCCGGGCGGGGTCGGCCCACCGCTCCACCTCCTCAATAGACGCAGTCCAGCTCGATCACCGACCCGCAAACGCAGGTGACCCGGATGCGAGTCACCCGGTCGCCTTCGCGTTCGACGGCGACCTTGGGGGCGATCCCCCCGGCACCGCTGAGCGCGTGGCCGGCACTACCGCACGCGGGGCTGCCTGTGCCTGACAGCGAGGCGGGATCCGAAGCCCCGGGGACCACCAGCACGCGAAAGGGCGCGGCGTTGGGGCTCCCATTGGGGTGGCCGGGGGACTGGAAGGGGACGAAGGATTCAGACATGGTGGCCACAGTTCAAAACCTCTTGCCCTGCTGCATCTTGAGCATGACGGTGACGCGACGGTTCACCGGGTTCGTGAGCGCCAGCTCGGGCATCGGCATCGTGTCCCCGTAGCCCGTCACGCGCCAGAGCTGCTCCGGCGCCACGCCCTGCTCCTCCAAGACTCGCCGGGCCGCGTTGGCCCGTTGGGTGGTCAATTCCCACAGGTCCAGGCTGGCGTCAGCCGCCCCTGGTTTCTCGGTGTGCCCTTCAACCTCGATCTTGAAACTCGGATAACGGGCGATGGTCCAGGCCAGCGTCGTCAACGACCACTTCCCGTACGGCGTCAGGCTCGCCGTGTCGCGCTCGAAAATGGGCCGTTGCGCCCGATCAAACACCGTGATGCGGAGGCTATCCGGGGTCAGTTGCAGCGCGAAGGTGTTGATCCCGGTCTCGTCGGCGGTGTTGTGGAGGGACAACGAGAGGTCCTCGTTGATCCGGCGGAGAATCTCCAGTTCGGCCTTCGAAGCCGAATTGAACTGACCTTCGGTGGACCGCACCGCCTGGATGTTGTCGCTGGGCACGATGCCCGTGGAGAGCTGGGTGACCGAAGTGAAGGGATGGTTGAACGCCCGCTCGACCGCCTCCCGGATCTTCTGGTCCTGGCTGGTGAGCCACAAGACCAGAAACAACGCCATCATGGCCGTGACGAAGTCGGCATAGGCTACCTTCCACGCGCCGCCATGTTGGGCATGCTTGTTTTTCATCGGAGGGCGCCACGCCCCGCTCGGGCGTGGGGGCGGTTGACAGCGCCACCGGGCGGCGCAGGCGGGGCCTGGTCGCGCTCATCCCAGTGTGGGAGCAAGAGGATTGGCATCACGGTCGGGCTCAAGGGAGCTACCAGAGCGCGGGTGCCCCGCGTCTCCCCTTCCCATCGGCACGGTGATCGCCAGACTTGAGCGCTACTGCCCCAGCCGCGTCGTCGCTTCACCGCCGGTTCGGGGGAGGCGGGGGCTTCCGCAGGTATAGCCCAAGCTCGGCCGCGCTCGCATCGACCTTGTAGCGCTCCGGCACATACGCGCTTAGGCCGAGTTCCCCGAGCCGGTTCTCACCAAGCAAGAGCAGCTCCGGCTGATAACGGTCCAAACACGCTCGCACCATCGCCCCGCTAATCTGGCCTGACCACACCCGTTTCGACGGGATCACCGCCACCTCGGGCGGCACGGGCAGCCCCGCCCAAAAGGCGCAGGTCAGCCGGTCGGTAAACACCCAGTGCGTCGTCGGCGCGCGGCGCTTGAGGGCCTGGACGCACGGGTCGTCCGCCGCCCGCGGCCATCGCCGGCACCTCGAGCATCGCCGACACACTCCAGCGCAGAACGCCCGGCCAGGCCACCAGCAGCGCCACCGCCACCAACC
>JAJXTA010000754.1:1884-2821 GCA_021784265.1 bacterium
CGCGCCCCGACCGCTCCCGCGCCAATCCATAAAGCGCCCCCGCCAACACCATTGCGAACCCCACTGTCACCAGCCGCCCCACGAGCGCCGAGGGACCTAATAGACGGAACAGCAGACCTACCAGCTCCGTATGCAGCGGGGGCTGATCGTTCCACACCTGTCTGTAAAGCGGGTGGCCCAAGCTGACCAGGAAGGCCTTCATGAACTCGTAGCCCTCGTCCTGGCCAAACTCGAAGGCGGCGCCCAGCGGCAGCAGCAGACAGAGGGCCGCGCCGAACCCCAACGGCACCACCCAATCCAGGAGAGGGGCTTTTCCGCTCCACTTCATTCGTCGCTCGTCTCGCAGTGATGGTTCATTGCTCTCGGCTACAGGCTGCAAACGATTCTCCCGCGGAATTCGATCGTTGACCAGCGCTTCCCCGCGCCCGCCCCAGGCCTCAGTCAGCCCCGGCCCCAAGCACCGCCACCGACCACTCGCCGCCGGGCCGCCAGCGTGCCCAGCAAAATCAGGTGCTCGGACCCGGTCCACTTTTCGGAGAAGCTCGATATAGGGCCTGATTTGGCTTCTGCCGGGAGGCTCTGCGTCTGAGCTCAAGCCTGAGATTGTAGGTGGAAACAAACAACGGAGGCAAATACGCGATTATCCCAACTGAGTCATTCTTTCCAAAGATAAAGTACGCCAGGCACATAAGACTGCCTCCCATGCTGATAATCCAAAAGACAGGGGGAACAACGGGCTCCTTCTCCTGTCGTGAAGCCAGCAGTTGAACTAGCCATCGCGACGAGAACAACGAGATGCCCATATAGCCGACAATCTTCCAGGCAGTGATGTCAATCTCAAAGCGCATGGCGGGCAGCAGCATCTGGCCGGCGACCCTCTCACCAATCACAAACGACGTCGGGAGCGCGGCATGATTCGTTCCTTTCCATTCATAGG
>JAJXTA010000755.1 GCA_021784265.1 bacterium
GGCCATGGTCCATGTTCAAGCCATCGCGCGGCGACCGCACCCGCTGGGTTCACCCGCCAGCGCCACGGTGCGCGACTACCTTGTGGGCGAGTTGGGGCGCCTGGGCCTCGAACCGGTGGTCCAGCGATTCCCGCTGCCTGGGGGGAACCCAGAAGTCGCAGGCGTGAACGTGATGGCCCGCCTCACCGGAGCGCGGGGTTCCGCTCAGTCCCACCGCATGCTGGCGCTGGTCTGCCACTACGATTCGGTCCGGACCGGTCCTGGCGCCAGCGACGACGGCGCCGGGGTGGCGACGCTGCTCGAGACGGCGCGGGCGCTCCTCGCCGCCCCCGCGCTTCCCAATGATGTGCTGCTCCTCTTTACCGATGGCGAGGAGGGGGGACTGGACGGCGCCCGTGCCTTCGCCGCCCACTGCCCCTGGATGCAGGAGATTGGGCTCGTGCTTAACTTCGAGGCCCGCGGTGTGAGTGGGCCGGTGTTCATGTTCGAGACTGGCGCGGGCAACGGTCCGGTCATTCGCGGCGTGGCGGAGGCCGCGCCACGCCCCGTCGCCAACTCGCTCATGTACGAAGTTTACCGGCGCATGCCCAACGACACCGACTTCACCATCTTCAAGCACGCCGGGCTGCCGGGCCTCAACTTCGCGTTCATCGGCGAACCGCGGCACTACCACGCCCCCACCGATGATCCGGCCCATCTGAGCCGAGCTTCGCTGCAACATGAAGGTTCCTATGCCCTCGCTTTAACACGCTACTTCGCGAATCTGGACCTGGCCGACGCGCACGGACCGGACGTGGTTTATTTCGATCTCTTTGGCCGCTGGCTGGTCTATTATCCCGTGGCGTGGGCGTTGCCCCTGGCCCTGTTGGTCGGATTGCTCTTTCTGGGGGCGACAGCTCGGGAACTCCGGGGAGGCCAGGCCTCGCCCGCGAAACTGGTTTTGGGCGGCCTCGCCTGGGCGCTCGATCTGGCGGTCGTTGGGGTGGTGTTCCGCTACGCCCTGGACGCGGCGGGTTGGGTGGCGCGCGGCGTGCCCGGCGGGTTGGAGCCGTGGCTGGGCTGGCCCTACTGGGCCACGGCCGCCGTCCTCACCGTCGCGGCCAGCGCGGCTCTCTATCGTGGGCTCCGGCATTGGTTGGCCCCGTCCGAACTGGCGCTGGGCGCCCTCTTCTGGTGGCTGGTGTTGGCGCTGGTCACCGCCCTCGGGATGCCGGGCGGTTCCTATCTCGGCCTCGGGCCGGTCCTGTTCGGTCTGCTCGCCCTTTCCGCCCCGCGCGGCGTGCGGCAAACGCCCTGGTTGTGGCTCGCGTGGCTCGCCGTCGCGGGTCTGCCGACGGTGGTCCTGCTGGCGCCGTTGGTGCGGGGCATCTTTGTCGCGCTGGGCCCGCGGGCGATGTTCATCCCCATGTTGTTGCTCGCCCTGGGCCTGGGCGCACTCGCGTCGCAGCTCGAGGGGATCATTGGTGGCGGCGGTTCACGGGCGCGTCGCCCCTGACGCCGGCCACCATCGCGAGCCGGGAGCATCAGGGAGGTGGTTTGCCCCGGATTCTGCTTGTCATTTCACTGCCAGGGCCGACTATCGTAAAACAAGCAGCGCTTACGATTCCGGGAGCACCAGATCAGCCGAGCGCGCCGCCGCGGCGCCGGGGGTGGCTTATCGTCGCCACCGTCCTCCTTGGCGTGGTTTTAGCCGGCGCGGCGGTGTTCTGGCCGCTGACCGGGAGCAACGAACCGAGCTGGCGGCAGGCGGCCACAGGTGAGATTCTGATCCAATCCGGGCCGCGCACCAGCGTCTTCACCTTGGGCGTCGGCGACCGGCTGCGGGTGCCGGACGCGCCCGAATTCCATGTTGGCGCCGGGCAGGACTTCTCGCTCGCGGCTTGGATCGAGCCACTCCCCGTCACGGTAGGCGTGGCGCGCGAACTGGCAGGGTGGTTCGGCCGCCACCCCACCGCCGCGCGGCTCGTCCCGACTCCGCTGGCGAATTGGATTCAGACGCATTCGGTGGAAAACGCCTTTGGTGTCACCCCCATCGTGGACAAGCACCAGACCCCGAATATCGTCAGCGCCGTCGGGTTTCTCTTCTATCTCGATCATGGGCGGCTGGCGTGCTTGCTTTCCGATTCCCTGCTTCCTGAGCACCGGGCCGTGTTTGCCGCCGCGGGGCCGGACTTGGTGGACGGCCGGTGGCATCACGTGGCGCTGACGGTCCAACGCCACGTCGTCACCGGCGGCAAACTCTATGTGGATGGCCGCGCAGTCCTGACCTTCGACCCGACTCACCAGGCGGGCGACTTGTCCAACGCCGAGCCGCTGCGCCTCGGCAACCACGCCAACCCCAGCCTGAGCTGCTTTTTTCGTGGGCGCATCGGTGGGCTCGCCCTCTACCGCCGCGCGCTGACGGCGGACGAGATCACCGCCCGCTGCCAGGCCGGACCCCCGCGGCGTTGACCGAACGGGGAGCCACGCTCGCGGGGTGGCCCCAGCCCATGGACTCCGGACAGGGCCGGACCGGGGTAGGCGCGGTGCGGCGCGAGAATCTGCTTGGCAGGTGGGAGGGGGACAACTTGAATGTTTATACATTTAGCTATGCCCGCCCTGAGTACGACGTTCACCGCCAACCCGCGCCCCGTCGGCGCGGGGAGCGGTCTGCCATTGCGTTGGGCGGTCGAGCGGCAATGGCACGGCGGCTCTTCTGCCGCACCGTCTTTCATGCCAGCGGACGGCCCCTGGAGTTCGCCCAAGGAGGCTGCGTGAGCACCCGGTCCGCGCTCACGTTGGACCTGCGACGGGAGGCAGCCTGATGCGCTGGTTCAGATC
>JAJXTA010000025.1 GCA_021784265.1 bacterium
GGGTAGGCGCCGGGGTGGCCATGGCCAGATCGCCGGGCGGCATCGCCGCCTTCGGCACCGGTGCCGGCGCGGGTTTCGGGGGCGAGACCGGACGGACCGGCGGCGCCGGCGTGGGGGTCAAGGGTTGGGCCGCGACCTTGGGCGCCGCCGGTTCGGGCTTGGGGGCGGGCTCCGGCGGGGGAGTGGGCCGCAACGGCTGGGCGGCCGGTTTCGCGCGGGCGGTATCCATGGTCTTGAGGACCTTTTGCTGGTTACCCTCCAGTTTCGGACGGTCCGCGTCTCCAGCGCGCCGGTTCGACGCGACGGAGTTGAAGGCGGAGTAGAACTGGGTCTTGGGGGGCGCCTGGGCCGCGGCTTGGGACGGGTCCACATCGACGAATTGCAGCAACATGGGCTCCGGGGCCGGTTTGGGGGTCGCCTTGGCCGCCACCACCCGCGGGGGTGGCCGATAGGCCGGCTGCAAGCCCAGCGCCCGCGCCAGGACCGCCAGCGGACTGAACCGCCACAGGTCCAAGCGGTTACCCACCTCGACGAAACTGAACATAAGCAGATGGAACGTCACCGAAATGACCAAGGCCCGGAGCAGGGGGTCGTTCCCCCAGCGCCGGCGCCAATCCAGTTGCGCTACTGCCAACATTCAATCTCAGCATGCAACAGCCCCGCCTCAGGGGCAACAGCAACTTCGTCCCGGCGGACCTGGTTCGAGGCACCGGATGCACCGTATCGGTTTAACGTAGCGCGGACTTCCAAGTCCGCGGTATCGCGGATTTCCCAATCCGCTAGCTTTGGCCCAGCCCGCTCGCTGCTGACTCGGAAGCCGACGATAGAGCAGGTTGGGAAACCCGCGCTACCAGGCGGCGAACCAACGCTAAACAGATCCGCCGCACCGGCAGCCGGCTTCGTGAGGGATGGGACACTCGGCGCCGGCGGGACGTTCAAAGGGCCGCTGGCCTCAGAACTCGACCACCTGCTGGTACGTGGGCACGACCACCTCCGCCCGTGGCCGGAGTTGGCGCACCGTTTCGGCGAAGGCCAGGGACTGCGATTCTTCCCCATGCACCACGCTGATGCGCCGCAGCTCCCCCCCCACCGCCCCAAGGTAGCGGCGCAGCTCGGTCCGATCCGCGTGACCGGAGAGGGTGTCGAAGGCGGCGACCCGGGCCCGCACCCGGTGGGGCTCGCCAAAGATGTTCACCGGGTCCTTGCCGGCCAGGATCTGGGCGCCCAAGGTGTGCTCGGCGCAGTAGCCGATGAACAGGATCAGGTTCCGCGAATCCCCGATGTGATTCTTGAGGTGGTGCCGGATCCGCCCGGCTTCGCACATGCCCGAGGCGCTGATAATGATGGCCGGTTCCTTCAAGTCGTTGAGCTTTTGGGAATGGGCCAACTCCCGGATGTAAGTGAGGTTCTCCATGCCGAAGGGGTTGGCTTTCTCCCGCAGATACTGATAGGTGGCGGCGTTGAAACATTCCGGGTGAAGCCGGTAGATCTCCGTCGCGTTCACGCTGAGCGGGCTGTCCACGAACATCGGGACCCGGGGCAGCCGCCCGGCGTCGGCCAGTTGGTGGAATTCATAGACAATCTGCTGAGTGCGCCCCACGGAAAAGGCGGGGATGATCACCTTGCCGCTTTGTTCGAGCGTCTGCCGCACCAACTCCCCCATCGCCTCCTGGGCATGGGCGCGGGCGGCGTGGTCCCGGGCGCCGTAGGTGCTCTCGATTTGGAGGAAATCGACATCCTCGATGGGGACCGGGTCGCGCAGAATGTCGTCCTGCCCGCGCCCCACGTCGCCGCTGAACAGGTAGCGGAAGGCGCGCCCGTTTTCCCGAATGTCGAGCACGACTTGGGCCGAGCCCAGGATATGCCCCGCGTCGCGAAAGGTGACCGTGACGCCATCGGTCAGGGCGATAGGCCGGTCGTAGTTCAGCGCCACAAACTGGCGGACGGCCTTCTCCGCGTCCGTGACGGAATAGAGCGGCTCGACCGGGGCCAGGCCCCGTTTGGCGCGTTGTTTGGAAACATACTGCGCGTCGGCACGCTGCACGTGGGCCGAATCCTCCAACATGACACTGGCCAGGTCCCGGGTGGCGAACGTGCAGTAGATACTCCCGCTGAAGCCCTGACAACACAGGTTCGGCAGGTTGCCGCAGTGGTCGATATGGGCGTGACTCAGCACCACCGCATCGACTTGGCGGGGGTCGAACGGGAAACGCCGGTTCCGCTCCATCGACTCGTCGCGGCGGCCCTGGAAAAGCCCGCACTCCAACAACACCCGGCGTTGGTTGACTTCGAGCAGGAACATGGAGCCCGTCGTGGTGCGGGTCGCGCCCAGAAAATGAATCCGCATGCCGTCGAGCATGCGGCACCCCCCCCGGCACGCAAGCTTTTCCGCCCCGGGCGGCGACCGCCGCTTTGCGGTTGTGATCCCGGGCGGACGGGGCTTACGCTTGGGCCCAACGAAAGTGCGAAGCTGGATTTGGCATGGGGCAACGGCCCGACCCGCGCGGCGCCGGCGAACGGAGACCGGGCAACGGTCGGCGGTGATCACCGCGCGCGGCGGTGAGGCTCGGGGCTCGCGGCGAACGCCATGATTCAGTTGCTGAATTGGGCGTTGGCGGGGGGCTTGGCCGCCGTGAGCGCCCCGCTCATCATCCACCTGCTCCACCGACGCAAAGTCCGGCGCCTGGAGTGGGGCGCGATGCGATTTCTCCAGGTGATGCTCGCCCGCAGCCGCCGCCGGCTGTGGGTCGAGGAATGGCTGCTCCTGCTGACCCGCTGCCTGGTGGTGGGGCTCCTGGCGCTGGCGCTGACCCGCCCGGCCCTGAATCGGGCGCGGACCTTTGGCAGAAGCGACGCGATGCGGTACGGACGAACCGCGTCGGTTCTCCTGGTGGATGACGGCGTCTCCAGCGGGGTGGGCCGCACCCAAACCGCCCTGGATGATCTCAAGGCCCTGGCCCTGGCCTACCTGGACACCCTCGCCCCAGGTGACGAGGTGAGTCTCCTGCCCCTCTCCCAGCTCCAGCGGCGGGCGGCCGATCCCCTCTTCGACTTGGAAGCGGTCAAAGCGATGGTCCGCCAACTCAAACCCACCGCCCTGGCAAGCGACCTCCCCGCCCTCCTGGAAGCGGGTTTGAGCCAGTTGGGACGGCACGTGAACCCGGCCGCGGAACTCGTGCTGCTCACCGACGGCCGACGCGCCGGCTGGCACGCCGACGCCCAGCCGCGCTGGGACGAAGTGCGCCGCCGCCTGCGCGGGGCGCGCGATGCGACCCTCGGGAGTCGCCAGCGGCCGCGCCTGCTCCTGCTGAGCCCGGACGCCGAGCCGGTGGTGGACAACCTCGCGCTGACCCGGCTGCGGCTCGATCACACCCTGGCCGCGGCCGGGCAGCCCCTGGCCATCGAAGCCGAGGTCGCGCATTTCGGTCGGGGCGGCCCGGCGGAGGTGACGGTCCGCTTCTTCGTCAACGGGCGTTTTGTGGGGGAGCGCCGCGCCCACGTCCCACCCGGCAGCAAAGCCGTCCTGGCGTTGCCCTACACCTTTGCCGCGGCCGGGAGCTACGGAGTCGAGGCCCGGCTGGAGGGCACACCCGATAGCCTGGCGCTGGACGATGCGCGGGCGCTGGCCGTGCAGGTCGAGCAGGCCGTGCCGGTGCTGCTGGTCGAACCCGACACCGCCGGCGGTGTTCGCGGCAGCCTCAGCTTCCTGGCAGCCGCCCTGGACCCCGAGGGCCGCGGGCGAAGCCCCTTTCGCCTCACACGGGTCCCCGCCCCGCAATTGAGCGAACGAACCCTCCAAACCAACCGGGTCATCGTTCTGGGGGACATCCCCGCCTTAACCGCGGAGGTGATCGACGCGCTGGAGCGACAGGTGGTGGGCGGCGCGGGAGTGCTCGTCGGCCTGGGGCCGCGGACCGCACCCGCATTCGTAAACCGGTTCTGGGCGCGCGCGGGGATGGGGTTCCTGCCCGCCCCGCTGGGTGACCTCGGGGCCCCGAACCCGACGTTGGCCCTCGGCACGCTGGCCAACGCCCACCCGGTCTTCGGTGGTTTTGGCCCCCGGATGGAGGGAGTGTGGCGGGGGGCGGCGATCAAACGTTATTACCGGCTGCAAACCGGGTGGGCCGGCCCAGAGGCGCCGACCCCGTTGGCCTCGCTCGAAAACGGGGACCCGCTGCTGCTGGAGCGGCGGCGGGGCCAGGGCTTGGCAATGCTCTTCACGTCGAGTCTAAACCCCGACTGGAACAACCTGCCGTTGCTGCCCGCGTACGTTCCTTTGGTGCGGGGCGTGGTGGGCTACCTGGGCAGCTTCGTCATGCCGCCGCGCAATCTGGCGCCGGGGGAGCGGTTGATCCTGACCGTGACGGGGACCAACCAGCCGGTACACGCCGAGGGGCCAACGGGTCAGCCCCTGCCGCTGACGGCCGACGCTTGGGAAGGTCGGCAGGCGGTCGTCAGCCAGCCGCTGCTGGAGCCGGGGTTGTACACGCTCCGACGCGCGGACCAGGCCGTCCGGTACGCGGTCGCCACCACGGCGGAAGCCAGCGACCTGGCGGTCGTGTCGCGCGAGGCGGTGCGGGCCTGTTTTGGCGAGGTGACCTATCAACGGCTGCGGAGCCCGGAACAAGTCCGACGCGCCTTGGGCGCGGCTGGGCGGCGGTCGATCGAGCTTTGGCCCTGGTGCATCGCGGCCTGTCTGGGCGTCCTCTTTCTGGAGACCTGGCTGACGCGCCGCGAAGGACGAGCGCCGGTGACCCCGGAGAGGGCGGCGCCTTCGGCCCCCACGCTCAGGCCCACAAGCGCGGCGTGAGCACCTGGCATTTCAAGCTGGTCGGTTGGCCCTGGTGGGTGGTCCTGCCGCTCGCGGCCCTCCTGGTGGCCGGCATGGCCAAGTGGGTGGCGCCGGAACTGGCCCCGCAACCGGTGGGGCGCAAGCGAGCACTGCTGGGGCTGCGGCTCGCCGCCGTGGGCCTGCTGACCCTGCTCTGGCTGGAGCCGACGGTCTCGAGGACCGGCTTGGTGCGAGCCCTGCCGCGGGTGGTGCTCCTGGTGGATGCGTCCGGGTCGATGGACATCCGGGAGCCCGCGGCCTCTCCCACGACGCAATTGAGCGAGGCGGTGGCTCTGCGGCTGATCCCGGCCTCGCAACGCCCCACCCTGACCAACGCCAGCGCGCAGGCGCGGAGCGACGCGCGCCTGGTCGCCCAAATGGCGCCGGCCTCCCCGCTGGCGCGAGGCTTGGAGCAGTGGCGGGCGCTCACGCGGTTCGAACGTGCCCTTCGGCTCACCACCACCAGGCTCCTCCCCGTCCTGACCAACCACGCTCAAGCGAGCCTCCTCGGCTTCGACACCCGTCTCACCCCGCTCGACCCCGAGCATCCACCCGCGCTCCGGCCCGGGAGCCTCACCGACTTCGAAGATGCCCTCACGGCCTTAGCTCAGCAAGGGGCGCAGGACGACCTCGGGGCGGTACTCCTGATCTCCGACGGTCGCCAAACCGCCGGAGGCGACCCGTTGCCGGTGGTGCGGGGTTTGCGGGCGCGAGGCATTCTCGTCGGTACCGTCCGCGTGGGCGACACGGCGGAACCGCCCGACGCGGTGGTGGCCGAGGTGCAGGGTACTGGCGAGGTGTTCCTCGGGGAGGAGATCAGCCTGGACGTCAAGTTCCGCATCACGGGCGATGACCAAGGCGCCTGGGACTTGGTGGTGCGGCAAAATGGCAAGGAGACCACCCGTCGGCGCGTCCACGGGAACGGCGCCTGGCAGTTCGAGCACTTTCAGCTCCCGGCCAAACAAGCCGGGGTCTCGATCTTCCAAGCGCGCCTGGAGCGGCGGGGCGTGACCGACGCCGCCGGGGTGGCGGGAGGCGCCCCGCCGGCGCGCCTCGCGCCGCGGTTCGTCGAAGCCAGCCTGGCGAACAACCAGGCCGAGTTCACCGTGACGGTGAACCAAGACCCGATTCGGGTGTACCTGGCCGACTCGACCCCACGCTGGGAGAGCCGCTATCTGGCCGCGATGTTCGAGCGAGACCGGCGCGTCCGCTTGGCGCGGCATTACCATTCGATCCTGGGGCATGGACCGGGGGTTTCGCTGCTGCCCAAGACGCTCCGGGAGTGGGATCAGGAGGACTTGGTGATCCTCGGGGACCTGGATTCGAGTGAGCTGCCAGCCGCCCAGCAGCAGAACTGCCTGGACTTCGTGGCCAAGCGCGGCGGGTTTCTGGTCTGTGTCGCCGGGCCGCGCGGCATGCCTCGCAGCTTCAGTTTGGGCGGCCTGGCCCGCGTCCTGCCGGTCACAGTGGTCAGCCAAACCCAACGGGACACCGCCCCCGTTACCCTCTCGCTGACCGACGAGGGGCGCGTCAACCCGATCACCCTCGTTCTGATGGACCCCGCCCTGAACCAACGCCTCTGGCCGGCGCTGCCGCCCCTGCAGTGGATCGCCAGCGCGGTGACGGCCAAGCCGGGGGCCACCGTGTTGCTCGAGGCCCAGAACCCCGTCCGCACCCCCGTGGTGGCGCTGCAGCGCTACGGCGCGGGGCGGGTCCTCTGGATGGGCACCGGTGAGTCCTGGCGCTGGCGCGACCGCATCGGCAACCGGGTGCACCAAACCTTTTGGCTCCAAGCCCTGCGGTGGGGCCTCGCCGCCCGGCTCCGCGGCCGAGACCCGCGCCTGCAAGTCAGCCTGGACCATTCGCTGGTGGGCCCGGGCGAGAGCGCCGAGCTTCGCGGCCGGGCCACCCTCGCCGACGGCGGGGCCGTGGCCCAGCCGCTGCGGGTCAGGCTCGAGCACCTCGATGCGCACGGGAAGGTCACGCCGGACTCCCTGCGCCTGCTGGAAATGCAGCCCATTCCCAACAGCGACGGCATGGGGCAGGTAACGCTCGATGATCTCCCGGAGGGTCCGTGGCGGATCACCATCACCAGCCCGCATCCCGCGCTGGCGGGGTTGAGCGAGGTCCGGGACCTGCTGGTGCGCGCCAGCGGTGGGCGGGAGACCACCGAGCTCAGCGCGGATGCCGCCGCCCTGGGGCGCCTGGCCGCCGCGGGGGGCTATACGGCCGGTGGATTTGACCAAGCCGAGCGGATGGTGCAAGAGTTGGCAGTGCGGCTCAAACCGCGCCTGCGCGAGCAAGTGCAAACCTATCGACTCTGGGACAATTATCCGGTACTGGCCGTCGTCGCGGGCCTGTTAAGCCTGGAGTGGCTCTGGCGCAAGCGGGCGGGACTGCCCTGATTCGCCCTCATGCCAACGCCGCCTACCCCCGAGTTACCCGCCGTGATCACGGCCAGACTCGAGGCGTTCGCGGCCCGGCGGCGAGCGATCAGCTTCTGGCGCGGACTCGGCGAGGCGCTGAGCCTGCTCTGTGCCGGTGTTCTGCTCGTGGCGGCCATGTGGACCTGGTTCCAGCCGCCCTTCCAGGCGCGGGCCGCGGCGACCGCCAGTCTCTACCTGCTCAGCCTCGCCACGCTCTGGAGACGCGGGATCGGTCCCGCCCTCCGCGCGGCCACCGCCGTCGAGACCGCCCGGCAGCTCGAGGAGGCGACCGGGGGCCGGCTGGAAGAGCGGCTGCTGTCGGCCGTCGAGCTGGCGCGCCAGCACCCGCCGGGCACCAGCGCTTGGATGGCGCGGCAGATCATCGTCCGGGCCGCGGAGGAGGTCGCCTCGCTCCACCCGGAGCGCTGGGTCGATACCCGTCCGGCGGCGGTGGCGTGGCAACGCGCGCTGGCGGGCCTGGCCCTGGTGTCGGTGCCGCTGGCCCTGGGCGTGCCCGGCTTCCGCCTGGCGCTAGACCCCTTCGCCGCCGACATCCTCCCCACCGCACCCACGCTCGCCGTCGCGCCCGGGGACTGCCAAGTCCACCCCGGCGAGGCGCTGGCGATTACCGCCGCAGTGCAACCTCCTCCCGAGCGCGTTACCCTCCGAGTGCGCTGGCAGGATGGGTTCAAAGAAGCGCTAACGATGACGCGCACCGCGGGCACGAATGGGTTCGCCCAACAAATCGCCGACATTCGCCAAGATTTCCGCTACCGCGTGGAGACCGGAGCGACCCGCAGTCCGGAGTTCCGGGTGACTGTGGCGGCCCCGCCGCGGTTCGAGCGCCTGCAGCTCCTGGTGACCCCGCCCGCCTATGCCCATTGGCCGACCACCACCCTCGAGGGGGGTGACGCCGAGCTGCTGGCCGGGAGCCGGGTCCGGCTCCTCGTCGATCTGGGCGGCGCGGCCGCCCAATCAGTCGAGCTTCTCACCAGCGGCGCCCCACCCCAATTCATGACCGTGCGCACCAACCGGGCGAGCCTGGAGCTGGCCCCAACGACCAATCTGACCTACAGCCTGCGCCTCAGCGGCCGTGATGGTCTGACCGCGGCACCGCCCGATCAGTGGACCCTCCAGGTCTTCCCCGACGCCCCGCCGACCGCGACGCTCTCCGGCGCGGGCCTGGACGCGGGCGCGGTTGGCCCGGGCGAAGTGGTGCTCCTGGAAGCCGGGGCCCAAGATGACGTTGGGCTCAAAAGCCTCGACCTCGTGATGACCAGCAACGGCACCAACGTCTCGCGCCAGCCCCTTGCCTGGAAGCCGCAACCGGTCCCCGACGGCCACGGGCAGATGGCCCAAACCACTACGACCCTTAACCTCGAGGAACACAACCTGAACCTGGGTGACGAGGTCGAACTCCGGACCCGAGTCACGGACCTCGCCGGTCAAGCCGCCTGGAGCGAACCGCTCCGGCTGAGCCTTCTCGAGCCCCAGCAGGCCGCCGCGGTGCGCTTGGCCGCGGTCCTGCGCCAGCGTTTGGCGGCCACCGAGGCCGCCCTGGAGTCCTTCGATCAGGCCCAACGGCACTGGCTGACGTGGCTTCATAACTACGGGGCCGAGCCGCAGAGCGGGCTGGCCGAAGCCGGGTTGGTCGTGCAACACCTGGGTCAGGTGCGCGACGCGCTGGTCACCCTGGGGACAAACCTCTTCACCGACGCCGGCCAAGCCGCGACACCGCTCGGCCCCTATCTGAACGGCTTGGCGGGAGCCTTCCCGGCGTGGGGCGAGGCCCAATGCCGCATCCTGGGCGCCGCCGTCGGCCAGGTCGTGGATGCCCCGGCGGAGCGCGTGGACGCCGAGGTCGCCCAGAGCCGTGACCTCTTCGCCCACGCCGCCGGCGAGCTAGGCCAGCTCCGCGCCCGCCTGGCGGTCGCTCCCGTCGCCCTCGAGTCCGACGTCATGCTCGCCCGGGCGGAGCTGGCCCAGGGACGAATCAAACGTGGGCTGCCGGTCCTGCGCGCGGCGTTGAAGTGGGACAACGACCTGCAAAACGGCCTGTTGGCCAGCTTCTTCGCCGGGCGCGAACTTCAACCACCGCTGGTCCTGCAACAAATTGCCCTGCCGAGCTTCGACAATTACGAAGTCCCCAAGCTTGGAGGGGAGAACTGGAGTGTGCGCTACCAAGGCGAGCTACAGGTGCCGGCGGCCGCGAACTGGCGGTTCTCCTGCCAGGCCGATGACGGCGTCCGGCTGTTCCTGGATGGGCGCAACGTGTTCCCCAGTGAAGCTTGGGCGGCGGAAGGCAGCCGAGAACGGGTGGGCACGGCCCAACTCACCGCCGGTTGGCACGCGATGACGCTCGAGTTCTTCCAAGCGACGGGCGCCAACCAACTCCACGTGCGCTGGGGCCGCGAAGGCGAGGTGCCAAGCGATCTGACCCTCACCAACTTGCGGGCCCGCCTCCCGCGCGACCCGGGCGGCGCGACCGATCTCACCGGCCTCACTCCCGAAGCCCTCCGCTCGGCCACCAACCGCCTCTTTCGGAGCCTGGGCGCCGTCGCCCGCGTCTCCACCGACTTGGCCACCCTCACGAACGATGTGCCTCTCCGCGAACTCATCAAACTCGCCGAGAGCGAAACCCTCGTCGGCCCGCAGATCAACACCAACCTCAGCCGGTTCAACGAGTGGACCGGCGCCGACGCCAGCGCCACCGAAACGGAAACCGATGAACTCACCACCGCCGCCCGCGAGGCCCGCCGGGTTCTCTTCGACCAACTGGGGCAAGGCCGCGCGCGCTGGCGCGGCGACCAGGGTCTCCCAGCCGCGCGCCTCCCGGTCGAAGAGCTGCGTCAGACCCTTACGGAAATGCGGCCGGCGGCCTGGCAAACCAAGAACCGGGCGGAGCTGGTGGCGCAACACGCGCCGGCGTTCGCGGCCGCCAAGGCGTGGAACGCCGAGCTGCGGCGCGGGACCCACGCGCTGGCGCAAGCCTTGTTCGCGGAGGCCCAACGCCCCGGGGCGGGATTAGCCGAACGCGCGCAGGACCTCAAGGCCAGCCTGCGTTTGCAGCAAGCAGTCGGGCAGGCGACGCAGATCATCCAGGAAGCCCTGGAGACGGCCCCCACCGCCAAGGAACTCCTCCAGCGGGTGGACAAGCAGATGGACCGCATCGACAACACCTTCACCGAGGTCGTCCGCGCCAGCGAAACCCAAACCAAGGCGGCGGTGGCCCAACTGGCCCGTGACGGCCTGCGGCAACTGCGCGCCAGCGACACGGCCGCCGTGCGGCAAACCACCGTCCCGACCATCCTCGCGGTCGAACACCGCGAAGGTGAGCAATCCCTGGCTGACGCTCTGGAACAAGCCGCCGCCCAGGCCACACCAACGAACCTGATCCAACGTTTGCACAGCCTGGTGCTCCGCGCTTGGGAACCGGCGGTGAGCCTGGCGGACACGATCCCGCCGCCGATGTACGACGGCGTCCGACAATTGGACGAGGCGCCGCAGGCCCAGGTCGCCACCGCGGAGTTCCTGGCCCAACCGCGGCTGGCGCTGGCAGTGGAGGCGGAACGCTTGCGTCGGCAGGGCGACCGCAAGACGGCCGTCGCCTATGCCCAACTCGGTCAAGACCTGGGCCGGCTGCTCCTACCCGCCGAACAACTGCGCCCCGACACCCTCACTCCCTTGGCCGACCGGGCGGCGGCGCTGGCGGGATTGCGCGGGGCCCAAGCGCGAGAGGCCGAGATCAACGCGGCCGCGGAACGACACCCCCCGCCGCCACCCGCGGCGGGACCGGACACGGCCAAGCCCCTTGCTGAGCGCCTGGACGAGCTGGCCGAGGAGGCCAGCCAGGCGGCGGCGGACCGCGCCAAGCGCCCCACACTCGACAGTGGGCTGGAAGAGATGGCCGCGCCGAGCCAGCCAGGCACTGACGAACAAACCATCGCCCGCGACGCCGCCACGGCCGCCGAGGACGATATCAAGGCCGCCCCCCAGCGAGGGCAGAGCTATCACGACGCCTCTCGCGAGCTGGCCTCCGGCGCCGCCGAGCTGCGGCTGCGGCAGGCGGCCCAACAAGCTGCCGCGGCCCAAGCAGCGGCCCAGCGCGCCGCCGAGACGGCCGCCCAAGCCGCCGCCCGCCTCGCCAGCCACGCCCGCCCGCCCTCCTTCCGCCTCCACGCACAGGAGGGTGATTTCCTTCGCCCGGTCGGCACGGCGGCAGGACTGGATCGGGAGGTAAGCGGCCCGACGGAGGCCGACTGGGCCAAGGTGCGGGAGCAACTGCGCACGGCCGCCGGCGGCGGGGGGATCGAGACCTTCAGCGAGGAAGAACAGGCCGCCATCCGCGCCTACTTCAAGCGCCTGGCCGACGCACCATGACCAAGCAGTCGGCTCCAATGACCTCGGGCGGCCGATCCTCCAGGCCGGCGCGGCCGTGCCCGCCTCAGTCGGCCGCGGGCGGGCGGCGCCTCCCGGGGCCAGGCCGACGCGGCTGGGCGCGAGTCTGGCTCTGCCTCTGCCTGCTGGTGAGCAACCCCACTTCGAGCCTGGCCGCGGACCTGACCGACCCGGAGGTTCTGCAAGTCCTCACGACCGACCAACCACGCGACAAGGGGATCCGGCGCGGCTTGGAGTTCCTCCGCACCACCCAGAACCCAGACGGCACTTTCGGTGACCGCTTCCCGACGGCTATCTCCAGTCTGGCCGTCATGGCGCATTTCGCCGCCGGGCACACGTTGGAAGATCAGCGCTATGGCGCCGCCTTGCGCCGCGCGGTGGCCGCGGTCCTGGACCGGCAGGACGAGGACGGTTACTTCGGCCGGCAGGACGGGAGCAACATGTACGGTCATGGCATCACCGCCCTGATGTTGGCGGAGGCGATTGGCATGAGCCGCGATGACCAGCTCGAGGAACGCATGCATCGAGCCCTGCAACGGGCGGTGGCAGTCACGGTCAACGCCGCCCTCATCGCCAAACGCCCCGGGCATGAAGGCGGATGGCGTTATCAACCCAACCAAGTGGACTCCGACTTGAGCTTGTCCGGCTGGCAACTGATGAGCCTGCACGCCGTGCAGCAAGTCGGCATGCCCGTACCCGAGAACGTCATCACCGCCGCGGTGGCCTACGCCCGGAGAATGACGACCAGCGATGGCAAGGTCGGCTACGCCAACCCGGGCGAAGACCACGCCGCCTTGCGCGGGCTGGCGCTCTTCTGCTTCGCCCTGGTCGGCGAGGAAGAATCGCCAGAGGCCGTCGCCGTCGCCAGCCGCATCGTCAACGACCCGATCCGCTGGGAGGGTGAGTACTTTTTTTATCGCGCCTACTACGACGCGGTGGGCTTGGCTCGCGCCCGGCCCGACCTCTGGCTGAGCTACGCCCCGATCCTGGAGGGCCTGCTCCTCCAACATCAGAAGCCCGACGGGTCGTGGGACGCG
>JAJXTA010000756.1 GCA_021784265.1 bacterium
GCAGGTTGGAAACCTGCGCTACAACGAGGCGCGCAAACACGCCCACGTAGCGCAGACTTCCAGTCTGCTGTGTCGCGGATTTCCAATCCGCCAACCGCACGAACAGCACACCGGTCTGCCGGCTGGAAGCCGGCGGCACGACAGCTTGAAACCTGCGCTACAAAGGCCACGCAAGCCTGCCCACGTAGCGCAGACTATCGGCTTGGCTTCCGCGCCCGCCTGGCATGCAATCGGGCCATGCTTGTGCCGTATCGGTGTTGGGCAGATGTGGATCTGGCCGCGTTGCGGGAGAACCTGGCGTGGCTGCGCCATCGCGTCGGCGCTGGGGTCCGGATTCTGACCGTCGTCAAGGCGGACGCCTACGGCCACGGGTTGAAGCCGATCGCCGCCCTGTTGATGCAGAGCGGCACCGATGTCTTCGGCGTGGCGAACCTGGGGGAAGCCCAAACGATCCGCGCCGTCGGCGCCGGCTGGCCGATCCTGATGCTCGGCGCGTGCCTGCCCCAGGAGGTCAGCCTGGCTGTGCGCGACCAGGTGATGCCCACCCTCTCGAGCCTCGAGGAGGCTCAACAGTTCTCCAGTGCCGCCCTGCGCCAGAAGGTCGTGGTCCGAGCGCACCTGAAAGTCGATACCGGGATGGGGCGGCTGGGGGTTGGGGTGACGGAGGCCGAGGAACTCGCGGTCCGGCTCCACGCGTTGCCAGGCCTGCAGTTGGAGGGCCTGTTCACCCACTACGCCGCCGCCGAGGACGATCCCGAGTTCACCGCCGCGCAGGCCGCCCAGTTTAGCCGCCTGGTCGAAAGGTTGCACGCGCGCGGGGTGCGGCTCCCCACGATCCACGCCAACAACAGCGCCGCCCTCCTCCACGCACCGTCCACGCTCTTCAACCTAGTCCGGCCCGGGCTGTTGGTCTATGGCGTCAGCCCGCCGGGCCCGCGCCGACCCGCCGCCGCTTGGCCCGACCATCTCAAGCCCGCCCTCAGTTGGCATTGCCGTGTCAGCCTGGTCAAACGTGTGGCCCGCGGCACCTCCTTGAGTTACGGCCGCTCGTTTGTCGCGCCGCGCGCCATGCGCGTGGCCACCCTCACCGCCGGCTACGGCGACGGCTACGCCCGGGCCGGCAGCAACCGCGCCTGGGTCCTCATCGGCGGCCGCCGCTGCCGCATTGTGGGCCGGATCACTATGGACCAGATGCTGGCCGATGTCACTCGGGTGCCGGCGGTCAAGCCCGGCGATCCGGTGGTCCTGATCGGGCGGCAAGGGGAGGACCAAATCACGGCTGCGGACCTGGCGGCGTGGGGCGACACGGTGCCCTGGGAAGTCCTAACGAACATCAGCTACCGTGTCCCACGCATCTACCGCGGCGCCCAGGCGGCCTGACCCGCCCGGTTGAAACGCCCCAGGACTGGCGCACTCCACCGGCTGGCGCGGAGCTCCGCGACCTCAGCCAGCGCGCAGCGTCTTGGAGTGTGGTAGTCCGCCGCCGCTTTCGCCGTCCTACCCACCGCCACGCTTCCGCCCCTTGCTCGGCCCGCGCTTGCCAGAGCGCGAGCGCCGGCACGCTCGGCGTGCCGGTCGTCAACGCCCGCCGCCGCTTGTCTTTACCCCCTCCCCACCCTACCCTGCGCAAGTGAACGAAGCCGACTGGATTCAAGACGGGTGGCCGCGGATGGCGCTGGTCCGCCAGCAGTTTGCTCCCTCCCCGGTTCTGGACATCGCCGCCACGCTGCCCGGACAGCTCCAGCCGCTTTTGGCCGGCTTGAAGCCGGGGGCGCGGGTGGCCGTGGCGGTTGGCAGCCGGGGCATCACCGGGCTGCGGACGGTGGTGGCAACCGTCATCGACACCCTCCAACGCGCGGGCGCCAGTCCGTTCGTGGTCCCCGCCATGGGCAGTCACGGCGGCGGGACCGCGGACGGGCAACTGGCGCTCCTGGCCGAGTACGGCGTCACTGCGGCAGCCCTGGGTGTCCCTTTCCGGGCCGGGATGGAAGTGCGCGCCGTGGGCACCACGAGCCACGGCCTCGAGGTTTGTCTGGCGGAGGCAGCCTTCCAGGCAGACGGCATCCTCATCATTAACCGGATCAAGCCCCACACCGATTTCAGCGGTGTGCTGGGCAGCGGGCTGTGCAAGATGCTGGTGGTCGGCTTGGGCAAGGCGGTGGGCGCGGCCCACTACCACGCCGCGGCCAGCCGCTGGGGGTACGAGCCGGTCCTGCGCGCGGCGGCCCGGCTGGCCCTGAGCGCCGCGCCACTCCTCGGCGGGGTGGCGATCGTCGAGGACCAACGCCATCAACCCGCCAGCCTCACCGTCGTCCCGCCGGCCGACTTCGAGCGCGGCGAGGCGGCCCTGTGTCTCCAAGCCAAGGCCCTCATGCCGCGCCTGCCCTTCGACGACCTCGACCTCCTGATCGTGGATCGGCTCGGCAAGAATATCAGCGGTACCGGCATGGATCCCGCGGTGATCGGCCGCAGCATTCATGGCTATTCACTGGCGCCAGACCCCGGCCACCCGCCCCCGCGCGTCCGCCGCCTGTTCGTGCGCGACCTCACCGCGGAGAGCCACGGCAACGGCATCGGCGTGGGCCTGGCCGACTTCACGACCACCCGCCTGGTGCGGGTCATCGACTGGAAGGTGACTGTCCTTAACTCCCTGACCGCCCTCTCCCTCCAAGGCGCGAAGCTCCCCCTCCATTTCGAGAGCGATCACGAAGCCATTGGCCGCGCCTTGGGCACGCTCGCCCTGCCCGCCCCACACCGCGCCAAGGTGGTGCGAATCGCCGACACCCTCTCGCTGGAGCGGTTCGAGGCCTCGGAG
>JAJXTA010000757.1 GCA_021784265.1 bacterium
TGGTGGCGCCGGCGAACCGGACCCCTAGCGCCGCCACCAGCTCTTGAGGCCCAGCTTGCCGCCGGCGGTCTCGACCTCCTTGCGCAAGTGCCCGACGAGGTATTGGCTCCGCGCGGCGGTGAGCGACATGATGAACTCGTCGTAATCGTGGAAGCGGTCGGCCGGGCGCTTGGCCATGGCCCGCACCAGGGCGTCGCTGGTGGGAAGGGTGATCTCCGGCACGACCAAGTGGGGAGGCGTCAGCGGGGTCTGGACATGGGCGGCCACCACCTCCTCGGTGGTCGGGGCCTCGAACGGGACATGGCGAGTGACGGCGTGGTAGAGGGTCGCCGCCAGACTGTACATGTCGGAGAGGAAACTCTCCCCTTCCCGACGGATTTTCTCCGGGGCGATGTAGTAGGGGGTACCCCAGATGCTGTGGTCGGGGTCGGCGTCAGCGCTGGCGCCCCGGGCCAAGCCGAAATCGACCAATTTGGGTTCGCCATCGGCGTTGAACAGGATATTGCCCGGTTTGATGTCCCGGTGGAGGAGGTCATGTTTCAGGGCGGTCCCCAGGGCGGAGGCGACTTTGATGCCGATGTCCAACACGTCCAGTTCGGGCACCAACCCGGCTTCGATGCGGCTGTCGAGGCTGCCGCAGTCGGCCAGCTCCATGACCAGATAGAGTTGCCCCTCCAACTCGTCGAAGGTGTAAATGTGAATGATGTTGGTGTGGTTGAGCCGGGCGCAGGCGCGGGCCTCGCGATAGAAGCTGTCCATCGCCTGTTGATCCTCGCTCAGCTCCCGCTTCATCAGCTTGACCGCCACCTCGCGCTCCAGGGTGGTATCCCAGGCCCGATACACCGTCCCCATGCCGCCTGAGGCAATAACCGAGCGCAACTCGAACTGGCGCAGGCGCATGGGGATCATGACCTCGGCGCCGCATTTGGTGCAAGGGGTGGTGCTCAGGGGGGGGAGGCCGGCTTCGACGAAAAGTCGGACCCCGCACCCGGGGCAGGGGATCATGCGCAACTGTTTGCGTGCGCCAATGGTGTCGCTAGCCACATCCATAATCTTAGCAAGTTTTGTTCCTACCGCAAGGTTGGATTCGGGTTGGCGGCGGGGGCGGGTGGCGTTGCGGTTGGGTGGTTCCAGGCAGCTTATCATTCTGATTACAAATAAGTTACATCACTTCATTTTACCCGCGGCCCCACCCCCGCCGGGCTCGCCAGGCCCGAACCCGCCCTCAGCCGGGCGTCCCCGCCTCGGCCAGGCGATGCTCGGGCGGAGCCCACGAATCGCGTGCCGGAGGTGGTCACACCAGGCCGGAGCAGCCTGCTGGGGCCAAACTGCCGCCCAGGTGGGACCGGGGATTTTTCTCTCGCCAAAGGGGCGGCGTGTTGGCAAAGACATGCCCCTTGTTCCCATGAGCGAGCAAGTTGTCATCCTGGATTTCGGGTCCCAATACACGCAGGTGATCGCCCGGCGCATCCGCGAGTGCAAGGTGTACTCGACGATCGTGCGCCACGACACGCCGGCGGTGGAGTTGGCCGCCATGCAGCCGCGCGGGCTGATTCTCTCCGGCGGTCCGGCCAGCGTGTATGCCCCCAAGGCCCCGCTGCCGGACCCGGCGATCTTCGAGTTGGGGCTGCCGATCCTGGGCATCTGCTACGGGGTCCAGGTGTTCGGCCAGTTTCTGGGCGGGAAGGTGGAACCGGGCGCCAAGCGGGAGTATGGGCGGGGCACCCTGACCCTGCGCGACGCTTCCTGCCTCCTGTTCCGGCGCCTGCCCAAGACGATGCCGGTGTGGAACTCGCACGGCGACCGCCTCACCCGCCTCCCCGACGGTTTCGTGGCCGTCGCCACAACGGAGAACTCGAATTACGCGGCCATCGAGCACCGGGCCAGGAAGCTGTTCGGTCTGCAATTCCACCCGGAGGTGGCCCACACGCCGCGGGGCAAGGAGGTGTTGGCCAACTTCGTGCATGGGGTTTGCGGGTGTGGCGCGGACTGGACGATGCGGCACTACATCGACCAGGCGATTGAGGCGATTCGCGCCCAGGTCGGGTCGGAGCGGGTGCTGTTGGGGCTGAGCGGGGGGGTGGACTCAAGCGTGGCGGCGGCGCTCATCCATAAAGCCATTGGCGACCAGTTGACCTGCATCTTTGTTAACAACGGCCTGCTCCGCGCCGGGGAGGCCGAGGTGGTCCGGGAAGTGTTTGGCCGTCATTTCCACCTCCAGCTCCGGTATAGCGACGCCTCGCGGCTCTTCTTACGCCGCCTGCGCGGGGTGACGGACCCCGAACGCAAGCGCAAGATCATCGGGCGCACCTTCATCGAGGTGTTCGAGACGGCGACGCGGCGGGCCGGTCAAGCGCGGTTCCTGGCGCAAGGCACCCTCTATCCGGATGTGATCGAGTCGGTCCCGATCGCGGGCAACCCGGCGGCCTTGATCAAGAGCCATCACAACGTGGGCGGCTTGCCCAAGCGGATGAAGTTCGCGCTGGTCGAGCCGCTCAAATGCCTGTTCAAGGACGAGGTGCGGCAACTGGGGCTGGAGCTGGGCCTGCCCAAGGAAATCGTGTTTCGGCAACCCTTTCCCGGGCCGGGTTTGGCCGTGCGCATCCTGGGTGAGGTGACCCCCCAGCGGTTAACCATCCTCCGCAACGCGGACCGGATCGTGCTGGAGGCCATGCAACAGAGCGGGTGGTATTATCGGGTCTGGCAGAGTTTTGCCGTGCTCCTGCCCGTGCGCAGCGTCGGGGTCATGGGCGACGAGCGGACTTACGAGTTCACCATTGTCTTGCGGGTGGTCGAGTCCCAGGACGGGATGA
>JAJXTA010000758.1 GCA_021784265.1 bacterium
GAATCTGCGGCGGGTGACCCGGGTGCGGCGGTGCTTGGGTGGAAGGCCGAGCGGCGCGGTCAGGCGTCGGCGCGGAGGTTTCGCTCGCTCGCGCCGGGCGTGGCCGCACGAGGCGCGCGGCCGCGGCGCGGGACAGAACTTGCGCTGGAGCCCACTTTCGGGTTGCGCGACGCGCACGGTGGCTTACATTGTCAGCAGTCCAACCAACAAACAGCCTATGTATTTCGGCGTTGATTATCATCCTGAGCATTGGGTCTTTCCCTACGCCGGCACGCACGAATCCCCGGAAGCGCGCTGGGAACGTGACGCGCAGCTCATGGTGGCGGCGGGGGTAAACGTGGTGCGGATGGGCGAGTTTTGCTGGGGGCTCTACGAGCGGGAGGAGGGTCAGTACAACTTCGACTGGATGCGGCGGGTGATGGACATCATGAAGACGGCGGGCATCCAGGTGGTGTTGGGCACGCCGACGGCAGCCCCGCCGCCGTGGCTGGCACTCAAGCACCCGGAAATCTTGCCCCTGGATCAGCAAGGGCTGCCGCTGCACGAAGGGACGCGGCACGCCTATTGCATGAACAGCGACGTCTATTGGGACTACTCGCGCCAGATCGTGAGCGCGCTGGCTCGCACTCTGGGCAACCATCCGCAGTTGGTCGCCTGGCAGGTGGATAACGGGATCGGCGGGCACAAGACCGAGTTCTCGTTCAACGAGGAGACCAAGCACGATTGGCACGCTTGGCTGAAGGCGAAGTATGAGTCGATCGATCAGCTTAACGACTTGATGGGCAATAGGTTCTGGAGTCAGATGGTGAATGATTGGAACCAAGTGCCGATGCCGATGACCGCCCCCACCGTCCATAACCCGGCCCTGGTGCTGGACTGGATGCGGTTCTCCAGCGACACCTGCGTCGCCTATGTCAAGATGCAGGCCGACCTCCTCCACGAGTTGACCCCGGGCGTTCCCGTGACCACCAACCTGCGGGCGTTGAGCCGGCACTACGACCACTTCGACATGGCCGAGGTGCTGGATTTCGTGTCCCTGGATAGCTACGCCACCATCAAGCCCAAGCCGGCGGAGAACGCCATCGAGCTGGATATCATGCGCTCCCTGCGCAAGGCGGGCGTCAGGACCCCGGGTGGCGACGAAGGGTTCTGGGTAATCGAGGCCAAAGCGGGCCATGTGAACTGGCAGGATGTCAACTCCCTGCTCCGGCCGGGGGTGGTCCGGCTCTTCGCCTACCAACTGCTGTCGCGCGGGGCGACGGGGGTGCTCTATTTCTTCTGGCGTTCGCCGCGGATCGGGTCGGAGAAGTTCTATGGTGGGGTCCTGACGCACGATGGCCGCGGGGAGAACCGGGTGTACCGGGAGATCACCCAGATTGGGGAGGAAATGAAGTTGTTGGCGCCGGTGCTCCGGGGCACCAAAGTGGTCGCGGAGACCTGCATCCTCTACAGTCACCCGAACGAATGGACGCTGAAGCTGCCCATGCAGCCCAACCGGCACTTCAACCCGCGCGAGCACCTGATGCTCTTTTACAACGCCTTGCACGACCGCAACATCCCGGTCGATTTCGCGCGGCCCACGGAGGACCTGTCGCGCTATAAGATCGTGTTCGCCCCCTCCTTGCACCTGCTGGCCGGGGGTGAGGCCGACCTGCTCAAGCTCTACGTGCAGAACGGGGGCACCCTCGTGGCCACGTTCAACACCGGCTTGGTGGACGAGCACCATATCGTCCCCGACACCGGGTTTCCGCACAACCTGACCGACCTGTTCGGGCTCGAGGTGCTGGAGTTTGATCCGCTCCCGCCCGGGGAAGAGAACCACCTGGTGTTCAAGGGGGCGTTTCCGGCCTCCCACCTTCACAGCGCTCGCCTCTGGTGCGACGTCATCGAGCCCAAAGAGTGCCAAGTGTTGGCGACCTTCTCGAAAGACTTTTACGCCGGCCGGCCGGCGATGGCCGTCAACACCTACGGCTTGGGCAAAGCGGTCTATATTGGCACCATGTCGCAACAGCCGTTCTACTACGATCTGATCGCCTGGTTGCGGCAGATGTGCAACCTGTTCCCGTTGCTCAAGGTGCCCGATACGGTCGAGGTCAGCCTGCGGCAAAAGGACGACACGCGGATCTATTTCCTGCTCAACCACCAAAACACCGCGGTCCGCATCAACTTCTTCAAGCCCATGCATGATTTCCTGACCGCCAACACCTTTTCCGGCAATTACGACCTGCCGCCGCACGGGGTGTTGGTCTTGGACGAGACGCGGGCGAAGGTGTAACCTGTGACCTGTTGAGGCCGTGGTGGCCCGCCGGGTGCGGCCGCCGCGCAGCGCTCAACGGAGACCTATGACGCTGCGTCGCCCCGTGTTTACCCGTGCTCTCGCCACGGCGCCACCCCGCTCGGCCCGCGACGAGGTCTTGGCGGAATGGCGGCGGATTGACCTGGGCCCGCTGGCCAAAGGCCAGACGATGGCCGCCCGCGCCGTGGGCGACGTGCTGCCGGGGGTCTTGGACCGGCTGGGGCTGGACCGGCGCCGCGCCGAGGCCGAGGTTCTGAAGGCCTGGAACCACTTGCTGGACCCGCGCCTCGTCGCCCACGCCCAACCGGCGGGCCTGCGCAAAGGCACGTTGTTTGTCACGGTGGACAGCAGCCCCTGGCTGGATGAGATCGTCCGCTACCGGCGCCACGAGATCCTCGAGCGGCTCCAGCATTGTTTCGGGAAGGAACTGGTCGTGCGCCTGTCGTTTCGCGTCGGTTGAACCGGGGCGGGCGGGCGGGGGTGGGGGATTTGATTGCGACCGCTCCGGAGCGGC
>JAJXTA010000759.1 GCA_021784265.1 bacterium
GCACCTCAACAACACGAATACGTTCCCGCAGGGCGGCCCGCGCGAGTTGACGCTGCTGGGTGACCCGACGTTGCGGTTCCAGGTCACCGGCCCACCGTCCAACCTGATGGCGAACGTCAACGCGAGCCAGGTGGCCCTCCTCTGGGCGCCCTCCGTCGAAACCAATGTGCAGTACTTCATTTACCGGAGCGCGGCATCCGGTGGTCCCTTCACGAACCATATTGCCACCGTCTCCGTGAACACGTGGACGGACACAGCCCCGCCGCCGCCCGGTTCAAGGACCTACGCGGTCAAGGCCGCGCAACTGGTGACGACTGGGAGCGGGTCCTACACCAATCTCAGCCAGGCCGTCTTTATCAGCCCGTAGGGAGATCACGATGAATGTGAGTTGCGTTGCTTGGTGGCGTCGTTTTGGGTGGTGGGTGGCTTTGGCGATGGTTTGCCTTGCCGCCCTCCCGCAAACCGGCGCTCGACAATTTCAAAACCTCGGCTTCGAGGAGGTGAACGCCACCAACATGACTCCACCAGTAGGCTGGGCACATGACCTTGCGCCGGGCTGGGAGTGGAATCTTAACGGAGCGGGTTACGCAGCGGACACGGCCGTGACGGTCAATGGTGCCATTTGGTGGACCGTTAACTCCGGGTGGGTGGGTCTGATGACCGCAGACAATCCCTATGGGTTTCCGGTGGTTGGCAAGTACGGATTGTTTTTGGCGGCGGGTTACATTGGAGGGCCTTCCCTAGTGCCGACATCGATGCGCCAGACTGGCACAATTCCTCCGGGAACCAAGTCGCTGCAATTCCTCGACTATTACTGGGCCGGCTACGGCGTACCGCCCGCGGCCGGAGTCGAGGTTCGAATCAACGATTCCTTGTTGCCGCTCTACAACAGCCTTCTTAGCGTTCAGCCGATTCCGCTTTATCCCCACAATTATACAACCAGGACCTTCGAGTCGTATGCGGATGTCTCGGCGTATGCGGGGCAGCAAATCACACTCGAGTTCAGCATCCCCAGCGGCCACTTGGGCCTGGACGATATCCAGTTCTCCCCGTTCGCGGTGGTCCCGGAGCCCGCGACGTGGGCGCTTTTGGGTTTGGGCTTTGTGGCTTTGTTATGGTCGCGCGCAAGGCATTAAGATGGCGTGGAACGGCGCTGGCTGCTGTCGCCCGGAGTGGCTCTATCGGGCCTTCTGCCGCCCCGGAGGGGCAGCCTGAGAAGAGCCGAGGGCGGCACCGCGCTTGCCCTGGGCTATTATGCAATCGTCCCCCCGGGACTTCTGCCTGGCTCGCTTCGCTCGCACACACAGCAGTTGACGGCAGGCGAAAGTTGTTCTCGGCCACGGCGGGGGCGCGGTTTGGGCGGGTCGGCGGTTCACGTTGGCGGCGGGGGCGCGGGTCCTGCTGCCCGGGGTGGTTCCGGGGCGGGGAGCGGCACTTGGCTTAGCTCGAGGCGCAAGTAATAAAGAATTACCGGCGCCAGGATCATTCCCGGAATGCCGATAAGCATGTCCCCCACGATGAGGGCGATGAGCGTGGCCCAGACCGGGTTTTTGATCCGCTCGCCGATGATCTTGCTGTTGAGGAAGTACTCCAGTTTATGCAGACCGATCAGGAACACGAGCGCCCACAGGGCGAGATGAGGCGAGACGGTAAAGGCGACGCCCACGATCACGGAGTTGCTCATCAGGTTGCCGACGATGGGGAGCAGCCCGCAGAGAAAGGTCAGCGCCAGCAGCAGCCCCGGGTACGGCAACCCGACCCAGAGGGTAAACACGGCGGTGGCGCCGGTGTTGATCGCCGAGATCACCAACTGCGCCCCCATGACCGTTTCGAAGGCATGATAGAGCAAGCGGAACCGTTCCGCCATCTCGACGCAGAAGAGGCCGTAGAGGTGAGTGGGGGCGCTGGCGGGCCCGCGCCGCCGCCGCGCGCTCGACCCCAGAAACAGGCTGGTGGCCACGACCAACCCGATGAGCATGAAGACAAACTGTTTGGTGGCGCGGCGCGCGAACTTGCCCAGGACGCCGAGCTCGTTTCCCACGCTCTCCAGCACGAAGGCCTTCAGGCTTGCCCAGTCCGTGAAGGGCAGCCGCAGGCCGTGTTCCTCGGCGTACTGCAAGATGCCGGGGATGGCGGTGTTGGCCACGCGCGGCAAGGTGCGGACCGCCTCATCGATGAAATAGGCCAAGCCGACGCCGACTACCGAGACCAGGATGATAAACACGACGACCGTCAGCCACGCCCGGCGCAGGAAGTTGAGCTGCTCGAGCACGAAGAACGAGAATAAGACGGCGAGGAACGGGGTGATCAGGCCCAGGCCGCCGATCACCCCGAGACTCAGCAGCAGGACGACATAAGCGTTGCGTCGCAGCGTGGTGATCATCGTTCGGAGGGGAAGCCAGGGACGGCGGCGTTCAGAGTGTCCGTGCCGGCCGGCCCGCACGTCCCCCTCTGGAGACCGCCGCTCGGGTTCCCCGCGAGTTCCAGGCCGGGCCGGCCGCCCAGCAGTACGTCCGCAGTGCCACCCTCGTCCTTCATCGCCCCTCACCGTGCGCCCCCATTTGGCGGGGCGCAAGTCCGGAGTTGGGACTAACGCCCGGGGTTTGTCGCGCGCCCGAGCTGCAGGTCTAACGTCGATGCTAACTGGTCACCGGGGCGGAGGGGCTTGCCCTCGCCGTAGTTGCTGGTCCACTCCCACAGGCCCACGTGGGTGCCCCCGTACCAGTCGCTAATGCGGACGGTGATTCGGTCCGAGTCGAGGCTGGCGCGCAAATGGTGGGCGCCGTCGGACTGGAGCCAGAGGCC
>JAJXTA010000026.1 GCA_021784265.1 bacterium
CTCCCCCATCCTGCGTCTCAGCCGGGCGGGACGGGTCCTCTACGCCAACGAAGCGGGTCAGGCCCTGCTGGCCGGCTTGGGCCATCAAGTGGGCGACTTCGTGGTGGGGGAGTGGCTGGGGCGGCTCGATGCCGCCGTCCAAGGCTCCGGCCGCAACGAGTTCGAAATCACCCTGGGGGAGCGCGTCTTCAGTTTCCTGGTCGCGGCGGTGCCGGAGGCCGATTACGCCAATTTCTACGGGACCGATATCACGGCGCGCAAGCGGATCGAGGCGGAGTTGCGCCAGGCCAACGAGGCCGCCCAGGACGCCAGCCGGGCCAAGAGCGAGTTCTTGGCCAATATGTCCCACGAAATCCGCACCCCGATGAACGCGGTGCTCGGGTTTACCGAACTCCTGGACCGGCTGGTGCGGGAGCCGCGCCAGCGCCAATACCTGGCCGCCATCACCTCCAGCGGCAAGACGCTCCTGACCCTCATCGAGGACATCCTGGACCTCTCCAAGATCGAGGCGGGCAAGCTGCGGCTGGAGTATGAGCCGGTCTGTTTGCCCCGCGTGATCGAGGAGGTGTGCCACATCTTCTCGGAAAAAGCCGCCACCAAAGGCCTGCGCCTGGCGGCCGAGCTGAGCCAGGACCTGCCCTCCAGCCTGCTCCTGGACGAGGCGCGATTGCGGCAGATCCTCTTCAACACCCTCGGCAACGCCCTCAAGTTCACCGAACGCGGCCACGTCCTCATCCGGGCCCGGGCTCGCCCCGAACCCACCCAGCCCCCCCGGATCACCCTCGAGCTGGAAGTCGAGGACACCGGCATTGGCATCGCTCCCACCCAGCAAGAGCACATCTTCGAGGCCTTCTCCCAGGCCAGCGGCCAATCCACCAAGAAGTACGGCGGCACGGGCCTGGGCCTGACCATCACCCGCCGTCTCACCCAGATGATGGGTGGGACCGTGGCGCTGGACAGCGCGCCGGGACGCGGCAGCCGCTTCACGTTTACGTGGCCGGGCGTCGCGGTGGTGGCCGCGCCCAACCCCTCGCTGCCGCCGCCGGCCGCCACGGAGGAGCCACCCGCGTTCCGACCAGGGCGCATCCTTGTGGTCGATGATGTCCCGCTGAACGCCGACTTGCTCAAGGAGATGCTGCGCGACACCCCACTGGACGTGGTGGTGGGCGCCAGTGGCGAGGAGGCGCTGGCACTGGCGCGCCAGCAGCACCCGGACCTGATCCTCATGGACATTCGCATGGCCGGACTCGACGGCCTGGAGGCGACCGAACGGCTGCGCGCCGATCCCCTCCTCCGTCACATCCCCGTTCTGGCCGTCACCGCCTCCTTGTTCCAGCAGGAGCAGGGCCGCGTGCTGGCGGTCTGTAACGGCCTGCTGAGCAAACCGATTCAGCGCCGCGACTTGTTCGCGCAATTGTGCCGCTTTCTGCCCCTGGCCGCCCCCGTCACCGCGCCCGCCCCAGCGATCCCCGAGACCCCGCCGACAGAGACGGCGACGATCTTCGAGCCGGCCGCTCCCGCCCGGTGGGGACCGTTGCTCGAACACCTCCACCGGGAGGAACACCAGGTCTGGCCCGCGCTGACCCAAACGCTGGCCGTGGGCCGGATCCGCGATTTCGCCGCCCGCCTGGGCCAGTGGGGGCGTGAGTTCCAAGCCCCGCCGCTGGCCTACTACGCCACCGCCCTCACCCAGCAGGCCGAAGCCTTCGACACGGAGCGGTTGAATCAAACCCTGTCCACGTTCCCGGGCTTGATCGCGCAGCTCGAGGCGAGTCGGAACCACCTTGCCCACCCCGCAGCCGCCGGCAACGAAGCCTCGAGCCGGTCCGCCCCCCGCTACTCAACCCCGGCCTCCGCCCCAGCCGCCAACGCTTCCCTCGTCGCCGTATGAACCCCACCGGCGTCCCCCTGCCCGCCCCCAACGACTCCTTCATCCTGGTGGTGGACGACGTGCCCCATAACATCCAGGTCGTCGGTTCCATCCTGCGCGATGCGGGTTACGAGGTCATGCCCGCCACCAGCGGTCCCCAGGCGCTCGAACGCATCCGCTCGAAGGTGCCGGACCTGATGCTGTTGGACCTCATGATGCCGGGGATGGACGGCTTGGAGGTGTGCCGCCGGGTCAAAGCCCTCAGCGCCACCGATATCCCCATCATTCTCCTGACGGCGAGCAACGAGACCGAGCACTTGGTGCAGGCCTTCGCCGCGGGCGCCGTTGATTACGTCACTAAACCGTTCCGGGCGGTCGAGCTGCTCGCCCGGGTGCGGGTGCATTTGGAGCTCAAGCAGAGCCGGGACACGTTACACCGGCAAAGCCAGGAGCTGCACGACCTCAACGAGGAGAAGAATGAGGTGCTGTCGATTGTCGCCCACGACCTGCGCAGCCCGCTGCACAACATCCTGGTGTCGGCCGAGCTGCTGGGGGAGGACCCCAACCTACAACGCCCGCCCGCCGCGGAGATGCTGGGCTTCATCCACCAAGCCGCCGACCACATGCTCCAGTTGGTCCGCCAGCTCCTGGATGTCGATGCCCTCGAACAAGGCCGGCTTCAGATGCAGCCTGGGGCCTGCTCCCTCGCCGAGCTGGTCGCTTCGGCGGTGGACAGCCATCGCATCAAGGCCCAGGCCAAACAACAGGCCCTCCAGTTCATCCGGCCCACCGAACCGGTGGTGGCCCTGGTGGACCCCAACGCCACCCTCCAGGTCGTGGACAACCTCATTTCCAACGCGATCAAATACTCACCACCGGGCAAGGACATTCGCGTGCGCGTCACCCCACGCCAAGGCGCCGTCCGGCTCGAGGTGCAAGATGAGGGGCCCGGGCTTACCCCGGCGGATCACCAGCGGCTCTTTGGCAAGTTCGCCCGGCTCAGCGCTAAGCCGACCGGGGGCGAAACCTCGACCGGCCTTGGGTTGTCCATTGTCAAGCGCATGGCCGAAGCCAGCCAGGGCCGGGTCTGGTGCGAGAGCCAGGCCGGTCAGGGGGCGACCTTCATTGTCGAGTGGCCGGCGGCGGCCGTCGGATAACCGCAGGGTGCGCCCGCCGCTTCCCCGGTTGCAGCCCCGATCTTCTTGCGTGAGCCCGGACCTTCCCGGCCGCGAGCACGAGCCCGCGCAAAACTCCACGATCCCGGTCCGCGCGAAGTTGGTCCTGCGGACGCGGTGATAACGCCGCTTGGCAGTGGCGGAGGCCATCGGGCAGGAGCATCGCGCCCTCGCCGCTCGGACCGGCGCGGCGTTCGCGGCTCGAACGGACCGGGGCCCCACCAGCCCTGGCACCATCGGGCTTCAGCACGGCTCGGCCGCCTCGCGGGGTTTGGCGTCGCCCGGCACGAGCGTCTGAACGCGTTCCGGCAACGGACACTGCTGGCAAAGGGCGTTGGAACAGTGGCAAAAGTCTTGCACGAGCTGGAGCAGCCCCTGCTGGGTAGCCGCGGTATGGGGCTGCGGCAGGCGCTCGCCCCCCAGCAAACGCTGGCGGGCCAAGCGCAGGACGGCATTGTCCTGCCCCGCGGGCCAAGCCTCGAAGCGTTGCTGGGCCCGGCGCCGCAGGACCTGGTTGCCCCCAGCCCGGGCGCGCACCCAGAGCCAGGGGAGCAAGACATTGATGGCCAGATCGGTCGCGCGGGGCAACCCCAGGAGCGGCTGGGGACGCGCCAAGCGCGGGGAACGGAGGGTCCAATGCCAGGACCAGAAGTCGTCCGGCGGGGCTTGGAGGCGGTCAGCCAGGGTGCGCGCCGCGACGCCCGGCGGCAGATCGGTGGTCAACCAAGCCTCCAGGCGCCCTTCCCAGTCGGGCTCCACCAACCAGTGGGTGGCCAGGGCCAGCCGGCGCTGGGGATGGTTGGCCGGGCGCAACCCGTGGAAACGCCACATCGAGCGGGGCAGGATGGCGTCGGTGAAACCGTCGGCCTCGCGCCACCAGAGGTCCCACACCCGGCGCAGGTAACTGTCGGTCTCCGGTTGGGCGCGGGTGAGTTCGGCGGGGAGGAGGTTGCCCACGCCTAGGAGGCGGGCCTGAAGGGCCAGGGCGGCGGGCGCCGGCGCTTCGGGCGGGGGGAGGAGCCGGGGGAGCAGCCCCGCGAGCCGGCGCATGGGCCAGACGTTATGCTTGTAGCCCAAGGCGGCGAAAAGGCCTTCGCGGAGGGCCTGGCGCCAGCCGCTCTGGCGGGCGCGCGCTTCGAGTTCGGCGGCCTTGCGTTCAAAGCGCACCCAGGCGGCCTGGGCCAGCAACTCGAGCAGCGGGCGGGCGGGCAGGGCGCGCAGGGCCGGGGCGCAAGCGCCCACTTGAGCGGGCGGCAGGTCCGTCTCCGCCCCGCCGGCCAGCCAGTGCTGCAGTTCGGGCAGGGGCGCGTCCAAGGCGGTGTGGAGCGGGAGCGTGGGCAAGGTGACGGTGGCGGCCCCGCCCGGCTCCCAGACCACGTGCAAGCGGACGTCACGATAGGCGGGATTGTCGGCATGCTGGTGCTGGCGCCAGCCCTCCGGGCGCAGATCGATCTCGATGTCCCCGACCAGAGCCGGCGACTCGCCCAGTTGCACGATGGCGTGGTGGAAGTCTGGACCCGCCTCCCGGTTGAGAAAGCCCGGGTGAAGAATGGCCACCGGCTGGCCGTCCAACGTCCACAGGGCTTCGTGGCGCAGGCGTTGGTGGAGCCAGACCTGCTGGAGCAAGTGCTCGCTGGGGGCGCGGAGGGGGCCCGTCTCGTGGAGCGCGGGCAACCCCAGGCACTCGGCCCGCCATTGGGCGTAGAGCTGGGGCACGAGGGTGATCACCTTGCCGTTGCTTTTGTCGGGCGGAAGCGGCAATGTCAAGCCCGAGAATGTCTGGAACCCACGGCGCGGTGGGTGGCTCCCCGAACCAGCAGCCGGCGTGGGACCGGCGCGGTGCCGGGGCGATCGCCGGTGAACGCGACGCGCAAGCGAGTGTCGATTGTGTTACATGAGAACGTGGGCAGGGAACCGGGCGCGGGCGTGTCGATGGGCCTGGGCGCCGCTGCTGGGCGCGCTGGTGGCGGCGACGGCCGGCGCGGGCGAGCCTGACGTACGCCGGGATGCCGCGGTCGAAGCGGTGGCCGGGGTCATGCCCTGCGTGGTGAACGTGGCCACCGAAACCATCGTGGCGGTGCGCGACCCATTCGAGGGGCTACTGCGTGACTTTTGGGATCCCTACTACCAGCAGCAACGACCCCGCACCCAGTACAGCCTCGGCTCGGGCGTCATCATCGACGAGGCGGGGTACGTCTTGACCTGTGAGCATGTGGTCCGCCGCGCCTCCGGCATCTGGGTGCGGTTGGCCGACGAGGGCGGGGGCAAGGAATACGAAGCCAAGCGGGTGGCCGGCTCGAGCCGGAGCGACATCGCCATCCTGCGCATCCTGGCCCCCAGCGGGACCCGGTTCAAGGCGGTTCGCTTCGCCCAGGAGGACGATCTGCTCTTGGGCGAAACGGTGCTGGCGCTGGGCAACCCCTTTGGTTTGGGAGGCTCGGTGAGCCGGGGCATCCTCAGCTCGAAAAGCCGGCGTCCGCCCATCCAGAACCAGCCGTTGGATTTGGCCGACTGGCTGCAGACCGACGCGGCCATCAACCCGGGCAGCAGCGGGGGGCCGCTGGTGGACCTGCGCGGGCAGTTGATTGGGCTCAACGTGGCGGTCTATCGCGAAGGCCAAGGCATCGGCTTTGCCATCCCGATCAAACGGGTGGCCGAGGCGCTCTCGGAAGTCTTCTCCCCGGAGCTGCGCCAGCTCTGGTTCGGCGCCCGGGTCCGGCCCGAAGGCAGCGGGCTGCGGGTGGCGGCCGTCGAGGCGGACAGCCCGGCCCAGCGGGCCGGGTTGCGTCCCGGCGACGTGGTGTTGGGGCTCGATGGCAAGCGGCCCCGCGGCTTCATCGAGTTTAACCAGATGCTCTTCGCCGCCGGCGACAAACAGCCGGTCAACCTGCTGGTGGACCGGAACGGGGCGCGCGAGACCGTCACGCTCCACCTGGTGCCCGAGGCCAGCGTGTTCAACGCCAAGCTCATCCGAGACAAGCTCGGCCTGAGCGTGCAGATGCTCACCCCGGACCTGGCGGACCAACTCAACCTGCCCAGCACCGAGGGTCTGCTCATCGCCGGGGTGGACCGTGACAGTCCGGCCAGCGCGGTGGGTCTGCGCCGCGGGCACGTCATCCTGGCCGTGGACGGCCAGGCGCCCGACAACCTCATCGCCGCCGCGCGCATCCTCTACGGGAAGAAGAAAGGGGAAAAGGTCCCGCTGGACATCCTGGTCCAACGCCAGGAAGGGGTGTTTCTCATCCATCAACGCGTGAGCGTGGAGCTGGCCACCCGATGAACGACGCACCCATGATCGAAGTGCGGCAGTTGACCAAGCGCTATGGCCGCCGCGCCGCCGTCCAGGACGTCTCCTTCACGGTGGGCCGGGGAGAGATCGTGGGCCTGCTGGGTCCGAACGGGGCCGGCAAGAGCACCACCATGCGAGTGCTGTCCTGTTACATGCCCGCCACCTCGGGCACCGTGCGCGTCGCGGGGTTTGACGTCTTTCGCCAGGCCGACCAGGTGCGCCGCCACATCGGCTATATGCCCGAGAACAACCCCCTTCACCAGGACATGCGGGTGCGGGAGTATCTCAAGTTCCGCGCCCGGCTCAAGGGCCTGGGCTTCCGGCGGAGCCGGGCCCGGGTGGACGTGGTGCTCGAGCAATGCGGCTTGCGCGAGGTGAGCCGGCGGATGATCGGCACCTTGTCCAAGGGCTACCGGCAGCGCGTCGGGCTGGCCGATGCCCTGGTGCATGAGCCGGAGTTGATCATCCTCGACGAACCCACCATCGGATTGGACCCGCACCAGATCCGCGCCGTCCGCCAACTGATCAAGGACCTCAGCCCCGCCCACACGGTGCTGATCTCCTCCCACATCCTGCCGGAGATCGAGATGACCTGTCAGCGGGTCTTGATTCTCCACGGGGGCCAGATTCTGGCGGCCGACACGACGGAGAACCTGCAAAAGACCATGAGCTGCGGGGGCCAGGTGGTGGCCGAGCTGGCCGGACCGCCCGCGGAGCTCCGGGCCTGTTTCGAGGAGCTGGACGGGGTCGAACGCTACGACGTGGCCCCGGCCGAGGGCGATTTCTACCGCTGCGCCCTGACGCCCCGGCCCGGGGTGGACTTGCGCCCGCTGGTCTATGAGAAGGCGGTGAGCCGGGGGTGGCGGCTGCGCGAACTCACTCGCACGCGGCACAGCCTGGAGGACATTTTCGTCCATGTCACCCGCGCCGATCGGGAGGAGGAGAACCCCTGATGGGCACCTACCTCACCCTGGTGCGGCGGGAACTGGGCGGTTATTTCTTCTCGCTGACCGGCTACGTGGTGATCGCGACCGTGCTGCTCCTGTTGGGGATCAGTTTTGCCGTGATGCTGGGGGCGTACAACGGCCAGGCATTGGACGCGCCGTTGACCGAGCTGTTCTACAGCACCATGTTCTTCTGGCTCATCCCCTTGATCTCCGCCCCCGTCATCTGCATGCGGCTGTTCGCGCTGGAGAAATTCTCCGGCACCTTCGAGACGCTCATGACGACGCCGGTGAGCGACCGGCAGGTGGTCGGGGCGAAGTTCACGGCCGGGTGGCTCTTCTACGCGCTGACGTGGCTGCCGTTGCTGGCGTGCCTGCGCATCGTGCATAATTTCACCACCCAGGGCACCCCTTTTGACTGGCCGGTGGTGGGCACCACCTTCGCGGGCATCCTCTTGCTGGGCGCGCTCTACGTCGCGATGGGGTGTCTGGCCTCGGCGGTGACCCGCAACCAGATCATTGCCGCCATGCTCAGCTTCGCCCTCGGGATTTCCCTCTTCCTGCTGAGCTTCTTGAAATTCAGTGTGACCTCCCAAGCCGGCTGGGTGGCCAAGACCGCCGATTACGTCTGCCTCATCGATCACATGGAAGACTTCGCCCGGGGGGTGGTGGACACGCGCGAGGTGACCTTCTACTTGAGCTTCACAGTGCTATTCCTGTTCCTAACCCTCAAGGTGGTCGAGAGCCGGCGATGGAAATAGCATGAGCCCCGACGCCCCGCAGCCCTCGAGTTTCTCCCCCTGGCGCCGGCTGGGAATTGGCTTCAACGTGGCGCTCTCGGCGGTGCTGCTCCTGGCCGTGGTGCTCATGGTCAACTACCTGGCCGCCCGACACTTTCGGCGGCTGGAATGGGTGGGGCACGCCCGCTTCAGCCTTTCCCCGCAGACCAAGCGGGTGCTGGAGGCCCTCACCAATCAAGTCCGCGTGAGCGTCTTGTTTGACCGGGAAGCGCCCCTGTTTGGCTACGTCTCCGGGCTCCTCAAACAGTATGCCTACGCCTGTCCCAAGGTGAGCGTCGAGGCGGTGGATTACACCCGCAACCCGGACCGGGCCCGCCTCTTGATCGAGAAGTACCAGCTCCCGCCGACAGCGGGCGACCAGGTGGTCTTTGACCTCGACGGCCGGACCAAGGTCGTGGCGGCCAGCGAGATGTCCGTCTATGACTGGTCCGGGGTGCTCAAAGGGGAAAAGGAGGTGCATCGGATCGGGTTCAAGGGCGAAGCGCTGTTCACCGCGGCGCTGGCCAGTCTGCTGGAGGGGCGGGCGCCGGTGGCCTATTTCCTGCAAGGGCACGGCGAGCACAACCCCGCGGGCACCGAGGGAGTGGACGGCTATGCCAGCTTCACCCGGCTCCTCCAGCACAAGAATATCGCCCCCAAGGTCCTCAGCCTGGTGGGCGAGGCGGCCATCCCGGCCGACTGCCAGCTCCTGATCGTCGCCGGGCCGAAAGACCCGCTGGAGCCCGCCGAGGTGGAGAAGATCGGCAAGTACCTGGAGGGGGGCGGCCGGCTGCTGGCGTTGCTCAGTTACAACTACCGGGCCAACTATCACCTCAGCGGCCTGGAGCGGCTCTTGATCAACTGGGGGGTGCTGGTGGGCGAGAACCTGGTGGTTGATCGCAGCCACTCGACCCAGGCGGGGACCGATTTGGTGTGCACCAATTTTTCACCCCATCCCGTCGTCCGCCCGCTCTACGGTCGGGCGATCCACTTGTTCCTGGCCAGCTCGGTGTCGCCCTTGCCCGGGGCGGGCAGCCCGGACGCCGCGCGGGCCCAGACCCTGGTGGCGACGAGCCCCGAAGGCTTCACCGCCAGCGAACGGACCGGGGACGCGCTCCGGTTTAACCCGACCCGGGATGTGCGGGGGGTGATCCCGCTGATCGTGGCGGTGGAGAAAGGGAGCATGCAGGGGGTGAGCGCGGACCGGCTGTCCACGCGGCTGATTGTGGCGGGCGATTCCATCTTCTTATGCAATCAAGCCATCGAAGGCAGCGCTAACCTCGAGTTTGCCAGCTTGGCGGTCAACTGGCTCCTGGACCGGCCGCAATATCTGGCCGGCATCTCCCCGCGCCCCGTCCGTGAGTACCACCTCACCCTGACCCAAGGCGAGCTGGTCCGGGTGCGGTGGATTCTGTTGGTCGGCTTGCCGGGGGCGGTGCTGCTGGTGGGACTGCTGGTCTGGGTGCGCCGGCGGAGCTGACCGGAGGACGACTCGAGCATGAACCCGCGCACGACCGGCTGGTTGGTCTTCCTGGCTCTGGGCCTGGGGGCGTTCATCTTTTTCTACGAACGCCGCACTCCGGACACCGAGCAGGCGCTGGCCCGGGCCGCCCGCCTCTTCCCTGACTTCGCCCCGCGGGATGTGACGAGCGTCGAGATCGTCACGGGCGCCAACCCGATGCTGGCCTTGGAGCGACACGCGGACCGTTGGCGGTTCCGGGCGCCGGTGCCGTATGCGGCGGACGCCGGCGGGGTCGAGCAGTTACTGAGCGCGGTCCAGGGGCTCCAGCGGCGGGGCACGGTCCCGGCGCAGGAGGTGCTGGCCCAGACCAACGGGTTGGCGGCGTTCGGTCTGCAGCCGCCCCGCGCCATCGTGGTGCTCCATCAGGCCAAGCAGCGGACCGAACTGCATCTGGGGCTGCACACCATCTTTGGCAACCAAGTCTATTTGGAGGTCGTCGGCCGCAGCGGCCTCGTTGCCATCGACGCCGGCTTCACCAACGCCTTGCCGGCCTCGGAGAACGCCTGGCGCGACCGTCAACTGGTGAGCCTGGCCGGGGTGGAGTACAACCGGATCGAGACCCGTCCCGGGGGCTTCACCATCGTGCGCGGGCCGGTCTGGCAGATGACCAAACCGTTGCTGACCCTGGCCAACAACGCCAAGCTCGAGACCTTGCTCCAGCGGCTCCAACTCGGGCGGGTCGCGGAGTTCGTCACCGACGATCCGCGGGCGGACCTGGAGCCTTACGGCCTGCAGCCGCCCGAGCGCGAGCTGGTGCTGGCACAGGATACCAACGAGGTGGTGGTTCTCCAGATGGGCAAGAGCCCCACCAACACCCCCAATCAGGTCTATGTCCGCTTGCTGAGCCATACCAACGTGGTCTTGGTTGATCGGACCGTGGTGGCGCCGTGGTTGGGCAGTTACCGCGACTTCTACGACCACCGGTTGATGGTCTTCCGACCGGAGGCGGTCGACCGGATCGAGGCGCGGGCCGCGGAAGACTTCGCCCTGCAACGGGGCACCAACGGGCTCTGGCGCATCGTCGCGCCGTTCGCCGCCCCAGCGGACACCGGCTTGGTCGCGGAGCTGCTCGGCAACCTGGCCGAGCTGGAGTTTACCGACTTCGAGAAGGAGGTCGTCACCGATTTCGCGCCGTACGGCCTGGCCCCGCCGCGGCGGCAGTACGTCTTGAAGGCGCTGCTCACCAACAACGTGCCCCTCCCCACCAATCAGATCGTCGCCCAAGTCGATTTCGGTCTGCCGCATGGGGCCACCTTCTTCGCCCGGCGCTCCCTCGAGAACTCGGTGGTCAACGCCGTCGATCCCGGCCGGCTGCCCCCCGCCGCCTTCGAGGTGCGCGACCGCCGGATTTGGGATTTTTCGACCAACCAAATCGTGAGCATCACCATCCAGCAGAACGGGCGGACCCGCACCCTGCTGCGCCGCGGCCCCTTCCGGTGGGAACATGCGCCGGGGTCGCAAGGGGTGCTCAACAATTTCAGCCTCGAGGAAGCGGCCTTCCGCCTCGGGCACCTCCGCGCCGAGCGTTGGGTGGCGCGGGGCCAGGACCAGCTCGCGCGCTACGGCATCCCGGCCCTGGACCACCAAGTCACGGTCGAGTTAACCCCAGGCAGCCAACCCCAGAGTCGCACCGTGCGCTTTGGCCGCCTCGGTCCCGGGGGCCGACCCTATGCCGCCGTCGAGTTGGGGGACCAACCCGGGCCGGTCATCTTCGAGTGTCCCGGCTCGATCTGGGATTTTGTGTTGAGTGACCTGACCGCGCCCCCGCCGCCGGGAGGTTAACCGAGACGCCGCCGTTATGACGGCCCGTCCGTCACCCCACCCTCAACGGCTGTGGCGCCGGCTGCGGCGGTTGTTCCGCTGGTGCCGCATCCTTGTGTTAATGGGGCTGCTGGCCCTGCTCCTTGGGTTGCTCTACCTGAACCGGGTGGGCGCGCCCTCCTTCGTCAAAACCCAGCTCCAGACGGCGCTCCGCGCCCAGGGGCTGGACTTGGAATTTGCCCGGTTGCGGCTGCACTGGTACCGGGGTTTGGTGGCCGAAGGGGTAACCCTGGCGGCCGCCGCCCGGCCGGCGGGGCCACAGCTCCAGTTGGGGGAGGTGGCGCTGCACCCGGACTACGCGGCGCTGTGTCGGCGGCAGTTTCGCGTGATGGGACTGAGCCTCCACGATGGTCGCTTGGTCTTACCGCTGGCCGCGAGCAACGAACCGCCCTCGACCCTGACCCTCGACGGCATCGATACCCGCCTCCGCTTCCTGCCTCACGACCAATGGGAGCTGGAGGAGTTCACTGCCCGCTTTCTGGGAGTCAAACTGGGCCTGACCGGCACGATCACCAACGCCCATCTCCTCCGCCGTTGGGGGTTGTCCAGCGCGGCGGGCGTGGGGGGCACCAACGCCTCCAACCCCGCCACGACGGAGGCCTGGCGGGTCACCGCCCGCCGCTTCCTCGAGGTGGCCCCACAGGTCCGGTTCCTTGCCCCCCCCGATCTCTGGTTCAACTTCCGCGGCGACGCCCGCCGGCCGGAGTCCTTCACCGCGCAGCTCCGCTGCCGGGCGGCGGATGCCCAAACCCCGTGGGGCAGCCTGAGCAACCTGGTGCTTATCGCCCGGCTGAACGACCCGCCCACCCCCAACGGGGGATTCCACGCCCGCTTGAGCCTGGCGGTGGACGATGCCCGGACGCGCTGGGCGGAGGTCCGGCGCGCGCGGTTGACGGTCGGCTGGCTCCAACCGGCCACCAACCCCTGGCCGCAACGGGTAGATTGGCGGCTCTACGCGCGCGAGATGCGAACCGCGCGGGCCGACCTCCAGCGGGCGACCCTGATCGGCCACAGCCTCCCGCTCCCGACAGCGCAGTGGCGGACCGAGTTCAGCCTGGCCACACAAACCATGACGACTCCCTGGGGCCGCTCGCGCGCGAACACCATGTCGGCCTGGTTCACCCATTCCCTGACCCGCTTTGTGCCCCTGGACTGGGAGGCGAGTTTGCGGGTCACGCAGCTCCGCACCCGCTGGGGTGAGGTGGGCCAACTGCACCTGACCGCCAACCACTACGCCTCC
>JAJXTA010000760.1 GCA_021784265.1 bacterium
CCTACTTGGGCAGCGCCATCCTCGGGGCGCAACTCTCCCTAAAGCCACTGCCGTTTGTCGGCTTTTGGTTGCCCAGCGGCCTCTTCGCCTCGGTGCTGCTCCGGAGCGATCCCCGGAGTTGGCCGGACCTGACCCTGGCGGCGGTGGTGGCCAACTTGGCGTTCGACCTGGGGCAGGGCCGGAACCTGCCGACCGCGCTCTGGTTCAGTTTTGGCAACTGCGCCGAAGCGTGGGCCGGGTCTTGGTTGACGCGACGTTACCTAGGCCGTTGCCCCACGCTCAGTTCGCTGAAGGACACGCTCGGGCTGGTCGCCTTCGCCACGTTGCTGAGCCCGACCCTCAGCGCTTTCATCGGTGCGTGGCGAATCACCCACGGCCTCGGGGCGGCGGCCTACTGGCGGAGCTGGGCGGTGTGGTGGAGCGGCGACGCTCTGGCCGTGCTGGTGCTGGCGCCCTTCGTCTTGACCTGGCGGGACACCTCCGACCAGCCCCGGAGGCGGCTGCGCCCCGGCCGCCGGCTCGAGGCCGGCGCCCTGGGGCTGGGGTTGGTCCTCTGCGCCTGGCTCGTGCTCTCGCTCCCGCCGCAGTCCACCTTTTCGTTCCACTACCTCGTGCTCCCCTTCATCCTCTGGGCAGGGTGGCGGTTTGGGCCGCGGGGCGCGGCCACCACCAGCCTCCTCCTCGCCTTGCTCGCGGTCGGGCTGACGGCCTGGGGTCGGGGCGAGTTCGGCCGGGGCGCCGCCTCGGCCCAAGAACGGCTGCTTTCCCTCCAGTTGTTCCTTGGAGTCACCACCTTGGGGGGCCTCATCCCCGCCGCCCTCCTGGCCGAACGCACCGCCCGCGAACAGGAAATCGAGCGCCTGAACCGGCTCTACGCCGTCTTGAGCGAGGTCAACCAGGCCATGGTCCGCACACGGACGCAAGAAGAACTCCTCCAGCAAGTCTGCCGCGTCGCGGTCGAGCACGGCGGCTTCCGCATGGCCTGGGTCGGCTGGCACGACCCGCAGACCCAAGAAATCCGCCCGACCACCCATTGGGGCGACGCCGGTTACTTGGCCCAGATCCGGGTCTATGCGGACGAACGGCCGGAGGGCCTGGGTCCCGTGGGCCGCGCCTTCCGCGCCGGCAAGGCGTCAGTCTGCAACGATTTCCTTAACGATTCCCGGTCCCTCCCTTGGCACCGCGCCGCGGCCAGCCAAGGCCTGCGCGCCGCTGGCGCGTTTCCCCTGCGCCGGCAAGGGGTCCTCGCTGGCGTTCTGGCTATCTACGCCGCCGAATGCGACTTCTTCGGCGCCAAGGAAATCCACTTGCTCGAGGAGGTCGCCGCCGACGTCTCCTTCGCCCTGGATAACCTGGAAAAGGAAAACCTCCGCACCCAGGCGGAGGAGAAACTGCGCCAGCGCGAAGAGCAGTTCCGTTCCTTGATCGAGAACTCGACCGACCTGATCGCCGTGTTGCTCGAGGACGGTCAGGTGGTCTTCGCCAGCCCCTCCTTCCTCCGCATCCTGGGGTACCAGCCACAAGAAATCACCGGCCGCAAGGTCCTCGAGTTCATCGAACGGATCGACCATCCCAAAGTAATCAAGGCCCTGGAACGGGCCGCCCTGGGCCCCCACCAACCCCTGCCGGAGGTGGTCCGCTTCCGGCATCAGGACGGCTCCTGGCGGGTGCTGGAGGCCTCCGGACGGCTCTCCCCCGGCGCCTTCGCGCCGGGACAGGTCAATATCGTGGTCAACGCGCGCGACATCACCGAGCGAATCCATCTGGAAAGCCAGTTGCGCCAGGCCCAAAAAATGGAGGCGATTGGCCAACTGGCGGGCGGAGTGGCCCACGATTTTAACAACATCCTCGCCGCCATGCTGATGCAGACCAGCCTCATGGGGGAGCAACCGGACCTGACCCCCGAATCGCGGGCCTTGCTCCAGGATCTCGAGGGCCAGGCCCAGCGCGCCTCGCGTCTGACCCAGCAACTGCTCATGTTCGCCCGCCGTCAGATCCTGCACATGAAGCCCCTGGACTTGAACGTGGTCCTGGCGGAGCTGATCAAGATGCTGCGCCGCCTCCTGGGTGAGCCCATCGAGTTGATTCTCCGGACCGCCCCTACCCCGGCCTGGGTCAATGCCGACGCCGGGATGATCGAGCAAGTCGTCATGAACCTCTGCATCAACGCGCGTGACTCGATGCCGGAAGGTGGCCACCTCCTCCTGGCGATCGAGGCGCTCGACGTGGACCCCCAAGCCCCGGCCCGCCACCTCGACGCGCGGCCGGGCCGGTTCGTTTGCCTCACCGTGCGGGACACGGGCTGCGGCATGGATGAAACCACCCTGAAGCGGCTGTTCGAGCCCTTCTTCACGACCAAAGAGGTCGGCAAGGGCACCGGGCTGGGGTTGGCCACCGCGTACGGGATCGTCAAACAGCATCAAGGATGGATCGAAGTCGAGAGCACCTTGGGACAGGGCGCCACGTTTCGCATGCTCCTCCCCGCGCTGGCCTTACCCGCGAGCTTGTCCCAGCCTTCCGGGCCGGAGCCGCCCCCCCGCGGCACCGAAACCATCTTGGTGGTCGAGGACGAAGCGGCGGTCCGGGCGATGACCGCGCTCTGTCTGCGCCGGTTCGGCTACCGCGTCCTGGAGGCAGCCAGTGGGCCGCAGGCCCTGGAGGTGTGGCAAGCCCAGGGTCCCGGGATCGACCTACTCTTCACCGACGTCGTCATGCCTGAGGGGATGAGTGGCCTGGAGTTGGCACAACGGCTGCGGGCCGAAAAGCCGTCTCTCAAGGCCATCCTCACCAGCGGCTACAACAC
>JAJXTA010000761.1 GCA_021784265.1 bacterium
GTGTGGCGGTGCGCTTGTCCGGCCAGGCGGCGGGTGGTCCCTGGACGATCTCCGGCCGCGCCGATCCGCATGGTCTCTTCTTTCTACCCATGCCCCTGGGACTACGGGACATGGTGGCCGCCACTGCCGGGCCCGCGGCCGGAGCAACCACCGCCGTCCCGCCGAGCCGCTTCGACGCCGCCGACCTGCGCTACGGCCTGACCCCGGACAATCTCCGGCGAGAGAAGATGACCTTGGACGGGACCTGGCGTTTCCAACCGGACCCGCCCGACGGTTTCTGGGAACCCGGCTTCGATGACCGCGGCTGGGCCGACATCCGCGTGCCCGGTCACATTGCCATGCAGGGATTCCAGGTCGCCGACGGCATCGGCGGTTACCGGCGCCGATTCGACCTCCCGCGCGGCAACGGCCGGCTCAAGCTCCGCTTCGAGGGCGTCTATAGCGGCGCCGAGGTCTGGGTCAACGGTCGCCGGCTGGCCACGCATCAGGGCGGCGCCCTGCCCTTCGAGGTGGACATCACCGACGCCGTCCAGGCGGGCCGCAATCTCTTGGCCCTCCGGGTGCGCGAGCACACCCCGGTCAGCGATCTCCTCGACAAGATGAGTGAATACGCCGACTTCCCGCTCGCCGGGATTTTCCGGCCCGTCTCTCTGTTTCGGGTGCCGGTGGTGCACGTGGGGAGCCTGGCGGTCACCACGACGTTCGATTCAGCCTTCCGGGACGCCCGGCTGCAGGCGCGCGTGGCGGTGCTGAACGAATCGGCCCGCGCGTGGGATCAAGCCACCCTCGAGGCCCGGCTGCGCGACCCGGAGGGCCGGCTGGTGCGCGTGGTCACGCAACCCGCCGAACTGCGGGTCGGCCCGTGGCAGCGGGCCGAGGTCACGCTGACGCTGCCCGTGAGCGCCCCGCGCCCTTGGGACGCCGAGCATCCCAACCTCTACACCCTGGTCCTCGACCTCCGCGCGGGCGGACACCGCCTGGAAGAGTTGGCCCAGCATATCGGCTTCCGCCAAACCGACATCCAAGCCGGCCAGCTCTTGATCAACGGCCGCCCCGTCAAAATCCGGGGGACGTGCCACCACGATGCCCACCCCTTGCTGGGCCGGGCCGTCACCGCCGCCGTGGAACGTCAGGACGCCGAGCTGATGAAGGAGGCTAACCTCAACGCCCTGCGCACCTCGCATTACCCGCCGCTGCCGGCGCTGCTGACGGCGGCGGACGAGCTGGGTCTGTATGTCGAAGACGAAGGCTCCTTTTGCTGGGTCGAGGCGGCCGACGACCTGCGCTTGACCCCGCGCATCCTCGAGCTGACCGCCACGTTGCTGGCCCGGGACCGTAATCATCCGAGCGTGTTCACTTGGTCGATCTGCAACGAGAGCAGTTTCGGTTACGGCTTCAAGCGCGCCCACGAGTGGCTCCGCCAAGCCGATCCCCGCCGGCCGGACGCCGGCAGTTTCGACCCGGGCTCGCTGGAAATCCATGCCCAACACAATCCCATCACCCTGGCCGGCATTGGCGAGCTGGCGAAGCTCAACCAGCCGGTTTTATGGGATGAATGCTGGTGCGTCTTCCAGGGGATTTGGGGCGACGTCGGCGAAATGTGGGTGGACCCTGGCATCCGCGACTATTACGCGGTCCCCTTGCCGGCCATCTACGCGCGGATGATGGCCAGCCCTAACCTCGCCGGGACGCAGATCTGGTGCTGGGCGGATGACCTCTTTTGCGTCCCACACCGCGGCTTCGAGTACGGCCGGCAGGCCACGGCTTGCCACTTCCTCGAAGGCCAGTACCAACTCCCCGGTCGCGGCCTGGTGGGAGACGCCCCCTGGGGAGTGGTCGATGGCTGGCGTCGCCGGAAGCCCGAGTTTTGGATCACCAAGAAGCTCCATTCGCCGGTCAAGGTCGCCGAGGGACCGCTGCCGCTGCCCGAAGCCGGTCAGCCCCTCCGCGTGCCGGTGGCCAACGAATACGACTTCACCGACCTGGCAGAGGTGCGGGTGCACTGGGAGTTGGGCGGAGAGCGAGGCAGCGCCAGCGCGACCGGAGGGCCGCACACCCAAGGCGTGGTGACCGTTCAGCCCCGCCGTCCCGTCGCCGCCGGCGATGTGCTCACCCTGGCGTTTACGGACCACGCCGGTCGCGAGGTCGATGCCTACCGGCTGCCGCTGGGCCACCCTAACCCCGCTCAACCAGCGTGGCGGGACCCCGGCGATGCCCCGCTGCAGATCCTCCCCGAGAATTACCTGGCGGGACGCGGCACCCGGGTGGTGGGCGCGGGCTTCGAGCTGGCCTTCGACGACGCTACCGGGGCGCTGCGCCGGGGCGTCTGCCTGGGCCAACCGCTGCTCCTGGACGCGCCCAGGGTTCACGTACTGCCGAGCGCCACGCCGGACCGCGCCTTGCCCGATCCTCGGACCTGGCATTTGGACGCGCTGTCGGTGCGCCCGGAAGGGGCAAACGTGCGCGTCTTGGTGCGCGGCCGTTACGAGCACCTCGCGGGAAGTTACGAGTGGCGCATTGCTCCGACCGGCCAGATCAGAGTGGTTTCCACGTTCCGTTATACCGGGGAGAAACTCCTGGCTCGCGAGCTGGGCTTGGCCTTAGCCGTGCCCAAGACCCGCGATCTGCTGCGCTGGCAGCGCGCGGCCGAGTGGAGTGTCTATCCGCCGGACCATATCGGCCGACCCACGGGCTGGACCCACGCCCTTGCCCCGCACGCGGATCGCCGGCCACCGACCTGGAGTTGGGCGGACGACAACGCGCCCATGGGGAGCAACGACTTTCGCAGCACCAAACGCCAC
>JAJXTA010000762.1 GCA_021784265.1 bacterium
CTACAAGGTGGAGACCCTGGCCAACGCCAAGAAGTTCCAACTCGAGACCGAAGCCTCCGGGTCCGCCGCGGCCACCAAGGCGACCGGCTTCGCCGCCGCCGATGTGGCCAAGGCGACCGGCATGGCGGAGGCGGAAGCCAACAAGGCGCGCGGGCTGGCGGAGGCCGCGATCATCGAGGCGCAAGGCAAAGCCACCGCCGAATCAATGCGGGTCAAGGCTGAATCCTTCAAGCAATACAACGAGGCGGCGGTGATCGAGATGATCGTGCGCGGGCTGCCGGACTTGGCGGGCAAGATCAGCGAGCCGCTGGCCAAGACGGAGCGGATCGTCATCATCAACTCGGGCGGCCCGGGCGGTGGCGCGAGCAAGGTGACCGGCGATGTCTCCCAGATCATCAGCCAGCTCCCGCCCGTCGTCGAGAGCTTGACCGGCATCCACCTCCAGAAACTCCTGGAACAGATCCCCGCCCTCCGCAAAGCCATGGGCAAGGACGAACCGCGCGGATGAAGACCGGCACCGGACCTGGTAGGTGACGACCCGCGGCGGGCTGCATGCGTCTGTTCGAGGCCATCGTCAACGCGAACCACCGCGCCGCGGCGGGCGACCCCGGCGCCGGTCTGCACCCCGCCGAGTTCGCCGCCGCGCTCCCGGTGGTCGCCCTCACCTGCTACGATCCCCGGATGCACCCCTTGATGCCGGAGGTGCTGGGCATCGCCGAGCGCGATTTCGTCTGGCTGACCAACGCCGGCAATATCGTCCCGGGGCCGTGGTCGGGGGCGGTCCGCTCCCTGGCCCTGGCTTGCGCCGTCCACGAGGCCAAGGAGATTGCCATCATCGGCCACAACGACTGCCGGTTCTTCCAACCGGGCCGTTACTTTCTGGCCCGGCGGCTGCAGGCCTACGGGATGTTGCTGGGCGCCGCCGCCACGAAGTTAGACGAGTTCCTCCGTGGAGTGACGGATGAAGCGGCGAATGTGCGCACGGCCGTGGCCCACGTGCGAGAGAGCCCGCTGATTCCTCGCCCGGTTCCCGTGCATGGACTGATGGTGGATGTGGCTAGTGGCAAACTCGATTGGGTGGCCAACGGTTATGCCGCGGCGGTAGGCGGCCCCGCCTCCGTTGTGGACTCGAGCCCAGCTCCACCAGCCGCCCCCGATTCCCTGGGCCGAGCGCCCGCCGGACCGCCAACCCCGGACCTGACGGGTCCGTTGGACTTTAAGATCGGAGGCGAGTTACCCCCGATCGGCGGCGGTTAGTTAAGGGCGACCCAGCCCCCTCCCGGTGGCCGGCGCGGCGTCGCGCGGCCACGCGCGGACATCGACTGCCTCCATGCCGGCGGCCCGGATCGCCTGGAGGCCCAACTCACTGTCTTCATACGCCCGGCAGCGTTCCGGCGGCACCCCCAACCGCCGCGCCGCCTCCAGGAAAATGTCCGGGGCCGGCTTTTGGCGTTGGACATCCTCGCTGGTGACGATGGCGTCGAAGAGTGGCCGGATCTCCAGGTGCTCGAGCACCTGCTCGATGATCCGCCGGGTGCCGCCCGACGCCACCGCCAGCGGGAGCCGGCCCCGCTGCTCGCGGGCGATGGCCACCACCGCGTTGATCGGCTCGACCTGAGCGATCAACGGCAGGTATTCGGCCTCTTTTTCCTTGGCCACTGCGAAGTGGTCCAGTCGCAGTCCCTGTTCCAGGCTGAGGACCTTGAGAATATCGCGCGACGGTATCCCCGCCAGGGAGTAGAAGCGGTCCTCGGTGAACTGAAAGCTATGGCGTTGGGCGACCGCCCGCCAAGCCCGCCAATGCAGCGGCATGGTGTCGGCCAGGGTGCCATCACAATCGAAAATCAGGCCTTGGATGGGGAGGAGGTCAGGTGCGGTCATGGTCGAGGAGGAACAAGGCGCGCGCCCCAGTGGCCGGTCCCGCGGCGTCACGGCTGCCGGGGAGCACCCACGGGCTGGCGCGATTAATTCTGCAGGGCCGCCAGGCGTTCCGCCAGGTCCTTGGCCATCAGCGGCTCGATGATGCTGTCCATTTCGCCCTCCAGAAAGGCCGGCAGGTTGTAGATGGTGAGTTCGAGCCGATGGTCGGTCACCCGGTTCTGGGGGAAGTTGTAGGTGCGAATGCGTTCGTTGCGTTCGCCGGTGCCGACCTGGGCCCGGCGTTGGGCCGCGTATTTGGCGTTCTCTTCCGCCACCTTCTGGTCCAGCAACCGGGACCGGAGCACGCGCAAGGCCCGAGCCTTGTTCTTCTGCTGCGACCGTTCGTCGGCGCAGCGAACGATCAACCCGGTCGGCTTGTGCAGAATCTGGACCGCCGAATCGGTGGTATTCACTCCCTGGCCGCCGGGTCCGGAGGCCCGGCAGACGGTGATCTCCAGCTCCTCGGGTTTGACCTCGATCTCCACCTCCTCGGCTTCGGGGAGGACCGCGAGGGTGGCGGTGCTGGTATGGATGCGCCCCTGGGCCTCGGTGGCCGGCACGCGCTGGACCCGATGGACCCCGCTCTCGTACTTGAGCCGCCGGTAAACGTCGGTGCCCGTCACACTGAAGATGATCTCCTTGAACCCGCCCAAGTCCGACGGGCTCGAATCGAGGGTCTCGACCTTCCAGGCCCGGGCCTCGGCGTAGCGCGTCAACATGCGGTAGAGGTCCGCCGCGAAGAGGGCTGACTCCGAACCGCCGGCCCCGGCGCGGATTTCCACGATGGTGTTGCGCGAATCGCGCGGGTCCGGTGGCAACGCCCCCTCCAGAATCCGTTGCCCCAACACCGCCAACTCGCGCTCGCCCCGGGCAATC
>JAJXTA010000763.1 GCA_021784265.1 bacterium
TCGTGCCCCGGGTACGTGGGGAAGAACAGGCGCCAGTTGACCTGCGAGTTGATCAGTTGTTGCTGCCAGCGCGCGCCGGTGAATTCTTGGACGCTGCCGTCCGCGAGGGCCGCGTTGCCCGCCTGCTGGTGCAGCGTCTGGGTATAGCCGTATTCAATGATATTACCCGGCATGATGTATGGCAGGATCTGCTGCTGCATATAACCCGCCGGGGTGCTCAAGGTGGTCCGGTTGGTGATGTTCCGGTCGCCCGCCAACACCACTTGCGGCTGGGTCTCGTCGGCGTCCAGACTCCCGAAGTAACTCACCCCGCCGTTGCCGCAGCCCTGGCTCAACAGGGTGGGATAGAGGACAATCGCCGTGAAGTTGCTGGTCGTGATCCGTTGGCTGTCCGAGGGACAGGCCACAATCCGTGGGGTCGCCAGCTCGTTGGACAAGACGGCAAACAGCCAATAGGTGTTTTGCGGTAGCCCCACGCCGTTGGGCTGCACCAACTCGTTGGCGCCCCCCTCGTTGGTGCTCACGATCTGCGGGTAACGATCCTCGTTGTCGGTCGAGAAGAGGCGAAAGGCGATCCCGATTTGTTTGAGGTTGTTGACGCAATTGATCCGCTGGGCTTTGGCTTTGGCCTTGGCCAGCGCCGGGAGCAACATCCCCGCCAGGATGGCGATGATGGCAATCACGACGAGCAACTCGATGAGAGTGAACGCCCCATTTTTGGTTTTCCTGTGCGCTAGGTTCATGATGTTTTAATTTGTTTCTGCGTTCTTGGTCGCTGAGCGTCAGTCCCCTGGTCCGCGGGGCGCTCGGGCGTCAGACAACCAGATCTGGATCTGGCCTAAGCCGGTGGCGTGCCAAGCTTTGGCCTCACGCGCATCCTCTTGGAATAAAACGCGTTGCAACCCAATCCGACCGCGCTTCGCCCGGGGCGCCCGGCTCAACGCCTAAGCCACCAGCTAACTTCCTAAGCACCCCGGCGTGGGCGGTGGCGAAACCGGCTTGAATAAGCCGGACGGCCAGGCACTCTTACAGACAATGCAGGCCCGTCCGCCCCAACCCGTGCCGGTTCCCGAGGTCCTGGCCGAAGCCGCCTTGGTCCATCGCCTGGGCCAAGCCCGGCAAGTGCTGCTCACCGAGCTGGAGAAGATCATCGTCGGCCAGCACGAGGTGCTCGAGCAGCTCCTCTACGCGATCCTCTGCCGCGGCCATTGCTTGCTGGAGGGCGTCCCCGGCTTGGCCAAAACCGTCATGGTCCAGACCCTCGGCTCGATCCTGCACCTCACCTTTCACCGCATTCAGTTCACCCCGGACCTGATGCCGGCCGACATCACCGGCACCGACATCATCCAGGAAGACCCGCACACTGGCCGGCGGCAGTTCGAGTTCATGCCCGGGCCGCTCTTCACCAACTTGTTGCTGGCCGACGAGATCAACCGCACCCCGCCCAAGACCCAGGCCGCCCTGCTGGAGGCCATGCAGGAACGCCGGGCGACCTGCCGCGGCCGCACGTACGAGCTGCCCGAGCCGTTCTTTGTCCTGGCCACCCAGAACCCGATCGAACAAGAGGGCACCTACAATCTGCCCGAAGCCCAATTGGATCGCTTCATGTTCATGGTCAAGGTCGGTTATCCGACCCAGGACGAGGAGATCGAAATCCTGCGACGCACCACCGGCGACCAAAAGGTGCCGGTCAGCCAGGTCTTTAGCGCCGCCGAGATTCTCCAGTTGCAGCGCTTGGTCCGCCAGGTGCCGGTCGCCGACCATGTGTTCGAGTTCGCGGTGAAACTCGTGCGCGCCACGCGCCCGGGGCCCCAGGAAACGCCCGAGGTCACCAAATGGCTGCAGTGGGGAGCCGGCCCGCGCGCCGGGCAACAGTTGATCTTGGGTGGCAAGGCCCGCGCCCTGCTCCATGGGCGCTTTCACGTGACGACCGAGGACCTCGTGGCCCTGGCCAAACCGGTGCTCCGCCACCGCCTGATCTGCAACTTCGCGGCCCAGGCCGCCGGCCTCACCCCCGACCTGATCGTCGAGCGCTTGGTCCAGCACACGGCGGGAGCGACCCCGCATGCCTGACCCGGCCCGCAGCCTCCCCGCCCGGCGGACTGCCCCGCGGTGCCCCGCCGCATGACCCCGCCCGAGGAGGTGTTGCGCCAACTGGGACGGGTGAGCATCACCGCCCGCCACGCCGTCGAGAGCGTTCTGACCGGCGCCCACCGCTCGATCCGCCGCGGGCTCTCGGTCGAATTCGCCGGTCACCGCGAATACCTCCCCGGGGACGACCTCCGCTATCTGGATTGGTTCGTCTTCGCCCGCTCCGACCGCTTCGACATCCGCCAATACGAGGAAGAGACCAAGCTCCGGGCCACCCTGGTGCTGGACTGCTCCGGCTCGATGGGCTTCCGGTCCGGCGCCACGAGCAAACTCGAGTTTGCCCGCGGCATGGCGGCCGCCCTGGGGTTTCTCATGACCCGGCAGACCGACGCGGTCGGGCTGGTCACCTGTGACGCCGGGGTCAGGACCGAGTTGCCGCCCGGCTCCACCATGGGCCATTACCTGAACCTCCTGGCGGTGCTGGAGCGCACTCACCCCGCGGGTGAAACCCGGCTGGCCGCCATCGTGACCGAGCTGGCCGCCCGCTTCCCCCGCCGGGGTTTGGTCATTCTCCTCACCGACGCCTTTGACGATCCGCTCCGCCTCGTGGCCGCGCTGCAGTTGTTGCGCCACCGCAAACACGATGTCCGCCTCTTCCAGATCCTCGACCCGGCCGAGGAGACCTTTCCGCTGCACGGGACCTG
>JAJXTA010000764.1 GCA_021784265.1 bacterium
AGTCGTTCCCACCGCCGGTTTTCCGTTTTCGCCGAATCGCCCCTCAGGAATTTCAAACCGGCGGTTTTGCCCCGTTTTCACGCCGCCGTCCACACCGGGCGCTACCTCTACCGAGTGAGTGATCCCAACGGCGGTTTCACGCCGCTGTGGGCGTCGTTGCAGATTGAGCCGGCTAGCTATCCTCAGGGGATTGTGGGGACGCTGGTGGACAGCAGCACCGCCGAGCCCCTCGGCGGGGCGGTGGTGGCAGTGCTCAACCTCTCTTCGGGGTTGGCCTCCGCGAGCGCGGCCGCCCTGACGCAGGGCGGTTTGGTGGCCGACACCTTCACCGACAACCAGGGCCATTACACGCTCGATTGCCCCCCCGGCAACTACATAGCCCTGGCGCTGCGCGTGGGCGATTATACAACGCTGCCGGTGAATGATTTGACGGCGCTGGTCCAAACCATGGTCGAGGTCCAGCCCAATGAGTGGAGCGCACACTCCCCCACGGTCTCCCCCGGCAACCGCACCCTGGCTGGGCGTCTGGTCGCCAGCCCCTCCGGCCAGGGACTGCCCGGCGTGATGTTGTTCGCCATCGGCCAGGCTACCAACGGCCTGAGCTTGGCCTTCGGGTTCACGGACCCGGCGGGGAACTATCAGTTGCCGGTCGGGCCGGGCCAATGGTCTCTGGGCTTGCCGCCCCTGGCGCTGGCTCGTCTGGGGTGCGTGGCCCTCACCAACCTCGCCACCATCGACACCACCGGCGGTTCGGTGAGCAACGTGACTCTGACCATCCCGCAGGCCACGAACCTGGTCTATGGCCGCCTGAGCGGCGCCTCGGGCAACCCCTTGGCGGACGTGCGGATCGAGGCGGTTTCCACCGATGGCAACTATTTCACGGCCGGATTCACCGATGCCAACGGCGGGTATGCGCTGGGGGTCATGGCTGGGAGTTGGCAGTTGCGCCTGAATACAAGCGCGATTGACGCCCTTGGTTACGAGGGGCAGGTGGTGCCGTTGACCGTCTCGGACACTCCGACGCTCCTGGCCAATGTCACCCTCCAGCCGATCCCGCCGCTGGACCCCGGGCTCCTGAGTTGGCAGTGGCAGAGTCCCTCGCCTCAAGGCAACGATCTGGCCGGGGTGGCGTTCGGCAACCGTTGCTGGGTGGCGGTGGGTGATCACGGCGCCATCTTACGTTCGACCGACGGCAGGCAGTGGCGGCCGGAGCGATCGGGAACGACCGCGCCTCTCTTTGGCGTGGCCTATGGGGAGGGGGTCTTTGTCGCGGTGGGTGGTCTGGGTGCCTTTGTGGGCACGCCAGGGGCGGCGCTGGTTTCTTCCAACGGGGTCGATTGGGCCGCGGTCGATCCTGGGACGTCGGGCGGGCTGCAGGCGGTTGGGTTCGGCGCGGGTCTTTTCGTGGCTGTGGGTGACGATGGGATCGTGACCTCACCCGATGGCCAGCATTGGCAACCCCGGGCGGTGGCCAACAGCAACTGGCTGCGGGCGGTGGCGTTCGGCAACGGTGCTTTTGTCACCGGCGGGGATACCGGGGTGCTGTTGATGTCGCCGGATGGGCTCCACTGGACAGGGGCAGCGCCGGGGAATACCAACTTCCTGACGGGCTTGGCTTTCGGCAACGGTACGTTTGTAGCTCAGGTCAACAGCGGGGGGAACTGTCTGTTGACCTCGACCAACGGTTCGAAGTGGGCCAGCCACTTCGGTGGGGGGCTGTCGGCGACGGCCTTGGCGTGGGCCGCGGGTGCGTTCTACAGCCTGGCTGATGCCGGCGGTATCGCGGCCTCCCCCGACGGCCTAAACTGGACCCCCGTAAGCCTGCCCGTGGTGGTCGCGAGCGCGCCCTTCGCCGCGCTTGTTGGGGCCAACGGGCAATTGGTCGCGGTCGGTCGCGCCGGACGCATCCTCGAGGCCGAGGCCGGAGCCGGGTGGACGGCCGTGGGTTCGGGCCCGCGCACACCCTTGATCGCCGTGGGGTTTGGCCAGGGGCGGTTCGTCGGGGCCGACAGCACAGGGAACCTGCTGGTCTCGACCGACGGCAGCGATTGGACAACGACGTATGCGGGCTCCCTCCGGTTTGCGCGGGTCCTCTACGCCGACGGTCTTTTCGTGGCGGTGGGGACGAGCGACATCGAGGTCTCTTTTGACGGAGCCCACTGGCTCCCCGCCCAAGGCTTGGGGACCGCCGACCTCACCGGGATCACCTTCGCCAACGGCCAGTTCCTGGCGGTGGGTTCCACCGGGGTGCTGCGATCCACCGACGGGCTGCACTGGCAGGCACCAGTACCGGGACTCGGTCAAAAGCTCACTGCGATTGCCTACGGCCACGGCGGGTTTGTCGCCACAGACGGGGCGTCGCTGTGGACTTCGGCGGATGGGGCGAGTTGGTCCGCGGCAGGGGCAACCACCGGCGCGGCACTGAACGACCTGACCTTTGCGCAAGGCCAGTTTATCGGGGCGGGCTCGGACGGGACGGTCGTAGTTTCCTCCGACGCCACGAACTGGACGGTGGCAATCACCCCGCCGACCGGGGGCCTGAACCAGATCGCGGCCGGGGCCGGCGGCTACGTGGCCGTGGGCGATACGGTGGCCGTATCCAGCGACGGTCTGCATTGGACGACCGTCGTCTCCAACACCCCGGCGCTCTACGGCGTGACCTACGGTAATGGGCGCTTTCTGGCAGTGGGGGACAATGGCACGACGCTTGCCTCAGGCGCCGTGCAGGACGCCGCACCCGTGCTCATGACGCAGCCCTTAAGCCATACGCTGGCGCCCGGCCTGCCCTTGAACC
>JAJXTA010000765.1 GCA_021784265.1 bacterium
CTGCCTGCGCGAACCGCCGCGCGGGAGGCGAGGCGGCGAGGGTGACCCCGCGCGCGGGCCGCGCCGCTCGAGCTGCGGCGCCACCGACGCGCGGCTGAGCTTGTCGGCCACCCCAGGGGAAGCTAAGCTCGACCTCATGCCGGACGCACAACACCAGGTAGCAACCGACTCCCGCGGCCAGCCGCGAGGGTGGGCAACTCCAACGGCGCCCTGCCCCGCCTCGTCACCGCCGTCGCTGGCCGCGACCGCGTTCGGCCTCTGCCCCGGCGCCACCACGAGCGCCGGAGCGAGAGCCGGCCTTCAGCACCGAAGAACCGCGCGAGGCCGGAGGCTCGGGGCGGCCCTGGGTGCGCCGACGCTGGTTCTTCTCGGCTGCATCTTGGGCTCGGCGGTGGCGGGCCGGGCCGATGACTGGCCCCAGTGGCTGGGGCCGCAACGAGACTCGGTCTGGCGCGAGACCGGGATCCTCGACCGGTTTCCTCCGGGCGGGCCGCCGGTCCGGTGGCGGGTGCCGATCGGGGGCGGGTTCAGCGGTCCCGCCGTCGCCAAGGGTCGGGTTTACGTGATGGATCGCACCTTGAGCCCGAACGCGGCCAAGCCCGCCAGTCCCTTTGACCGGGGCGCCATCCCCGGCCAGGAACGGATTCTCTGTCTCAACGCGACCGACGGTCGCCAGCTCTGGCAATCCAGCTACCCTTGCGCCTACACCATGAGCTATCCCGCCGGGCCGCGGACCACCCCGCTGATCCACGGCGGCAAGGTCTTCACCTTGGGAGGCGAAGGCAACCTCCACTGCCTGGACGCGGCCAGCGGGCGCCCGATCTGGTCGCACGATCTGAAGCGCGACTACCACGTCCCCACGCCGATGTGGGGCTTTGCCGGTCATCCGTTGCTCGCGGGCAACCACCTGATTTGCCTCGTCGGCGGGGACGGCACGACCGTGGTGGCCTTCGACAAGGACACCGGGCAGGAGCGCTGGCGGGCCCTCTCCGCCAAGGAGCCGGGTTACGCCCCGCCCACGTTGATCCGCTGCGAGGGCAAAACCCGTGTGGTCGTCTGGGACCCGGAATCGGTGAATTGTCTCGACCCCGCGACCGGCCATCTGGAGTGGACGGTGCCCTTCACCTCCCGCACGGGCTTGAGCGTCGCCACCCCCCGGCAGGCGGGCGACCGCTTGTTCGTCACCGCGTTTTACGACGGTTCGCTCATGCTCCGCCTGACCGGCGGGCAGCCCCAAGTCCTCTGGCAGAGCACCAAACACAGTGAGCGGAACACCGATGGCCTCCACAGCCTCATTTCCACGCCGTTCCTGGACGATGGCTGCGTCTATGGCGTCTGCAGTTACGGCCAGCTCCGCGGCCTGGACGCCACGACCGGCCGGCGCCTCTGGGAGACCTTGGCCGCCACCACCGCCGATGGTCAGGAAACCCGCTGGGCCAACGCGTTCCTGGTGAAAAACGGCGCCCGCTACTTCCTGTTCAATGAGAAGGGCGACCTGATCATCGCCCAGCTCTCGCCCCGAGGCTACACGGAGATCAGCCGCGCACACCTCTTGGAGCCGACCAACCCGGACCCGGGCCGGTTGGTGGTCTGGTCTCATCCGGCGTTTGCGGATCGTTGTGTCTTTGCCCGGAATGATCGCGAAATCATCTGCGCGTCGCTGGCCCAAGCCGCGCGTTGACCAACTGGGAGCACTCCTCAAATGTTACGTTGCTTGAATCTCAAACTGCGGCGCCCCCGGGGGCGCCCCTGGCCCTCAAAGGTGAACCCTGACGGGCGCGTCGCGGTGGGTACGGCCAGTTCCTTGCCGCTCCTCGTCGCGGTGTGGCTCGCGCTGGGGGGCACACCCGCACCAGCACAGGCGGCGGGCAACTGGCCCCAATTCCGCGGCCCCAACGGGTCCGGCGTCGCTCCCGACGCCGACCCGCCGGTGGACTTCAGCGCCACCAACGGCGTCCGTTGGCGTGTCGCTGTCCCGCGGTCGCCCTCCTCACCTTGTGTGTGGCGCCAGGCGATCTTCCTCACGACCTGTCTCGCCGACCAGCTCGAGACCCGCTGCTATGACGCCCGCGACGGCCGGCTCCGGTGGTCCCGAGCGATCCGGCCGGAGCGTCTCGAGGGCTTCAACCCCGAACTGGGCAGTCCGGCCGCCTCGACGCCCGCCACCGACGGGCGGCACGTGGTGAGTTACTTCGGCTCCTTCGGCTTGGTCTGTTACGACCTGGCCGGCGCGGAACGCTGGCGTCACCCCTTGCCCGTCGCGGTGAGCGGCGGCAACTATGGGACCGGCACTTCCCCGATTCTCGCGCACGACCTGGTGCTGCTGGACCGCGCTCAGGACCGCAACTCCTCCTTGCTCGCCGTCGAGGTGGACACTGGACAGACCCGCTGGGAAGCGCCGCGCCCGGAGGCGACCGGTAGCTTTGGCACGCCCGTCTTGTGGCGGAGCGCGGGCGTCGAGGAGGTCGTGCTGCCGGGCTCCGCCCGCCTGGAGGCCTACGCGGTGCGGACAGGCCAGCCGCGCTGGCAGCTCGCGGGGGTCACCGGCTTTGCCTGCACCTCGCCGGTCGTCGGCGATGGCTTGCTCTTCTTCGCCGGCTGGTCTCCAGGCAAGGCCGATGCGCCGTGGCCCTCCTGGCAGACCTTCCTGCAACAACACGATAAGAACAAGGACGGCGAGGTCACCTTCGATGAACTCGAGGCCGGCAGCCGGCACTTCATGAGCGGACTCGATGTCGATCACGACGGCAAAATCACCAAAGCCGACTGGGACCGGATTCTGGCCCGGGCCGCC
>JAJXTA010000766.1 GCA_021784265.1 bacterium
CGGCGGTCACCGGCGCGCCGTCCCCGTACTCGCGCCGGGCCTTGGTGAAGGACCTCGTGGTTTCCCTGCTTTACACCCTCCTGATCCTGGCGTTGGTCAAGTACGGCGTGTTCAAACCCTTGCCCGACTACCTGCCGGGCAACTGAAGCGGCGGCCTCCGCCGACCCGGGCTGAGCCTCCGCCTCGCGCCGCCGGCCGTGGGCGGGGCTACATCAAGGCTTAGAATTTCACCTCCGGCGCGGCCTGCTCCGCCGCCGGCGCTTCGAAGAACGGCTCGTCCTTGAACCCGAACAGCCCGGCGATCAACACGGTGGGGAACGACTGGACCGCGGTGTTCAAGCGGCTCACGTTGTCATTGTAGAACTGCCGCGCATAGGCCACCCGATTCTCCGTGGCCCCCAGTTCTTCCTGGAGGGCGATGAAATTCTGGTTGGCTTTGAGCTCGGGGTAGGCCTCGGCCACCGCCAGGAGCCGGCTCAACGCCGAACTCAACTCGCCCTCGGCCTTGACCACGTCCCCCGGCAGGGTGGCGCTGGTCGCCTTGGCCCGGGCGTTGATCACCCGCTCGAACGTCTCTTTTTCGTGCGCGGCGTAACCCTTGACCGTGTTCACGACGTTGGGGATGAGGTCGTGCCGGCGTTTGAGTTGGACCTCGATTTGCGCCCAGGCATTGCGCACGGCCTGACGCAACGCGACCAGCCGGTTGTACGCGGTCGCCACCCAAAGGCCGATCATCACCACCAGCGCCAAAGGAACCAGGATCAGCAGCAGGAGGAGTGTCTTCATAGGGCGGAGCTTACACGCCTCCTCCGGCTTGGCAATTGCTGACCGCTGGGCCGGGTTCAGCCCGGCAGCGGGGCGGCGCTCCGCTTCACGCGCGGCTTAGCACTTCGGCGATGGCTTCCCCCAGCGCCCCTACCATCCGGCGGACCTGGCTGGCGGTGGTGCAATAAGGCGGCATCAGGACCACCACGTTCCCAATAGGCCGCGTGAGGACACCGCGGCGGGCCAGCGCCGCGCAGACCCGGGCGCCGACTTGCTCGGTCAGCGCGAACGGCGTCCGGGTGGTCCAGTTCCGGACCAACTCGATGCCGGCGATCAGCCCGACTTGGCGGATGTCGCCCACGTGCGGGAGCGCCCAGAGGTCGCGGAGCGCCTGTTCCAGCTCGCCGGCCAACCGTTGCCGCCGCGCCTGCGCCCCGGGCGCCTGCAACCGCTCCAGACTGGCCAGGCCCGCGGCGGCCCCCAGTTGGTTGGCGGTGTAACTGTGCCCGTGGAAGAAGGTCTTGAATTCGCCGTACTCGCCCAAGAATTGGTCAAAGACGGCCTGGGTGGTCAGGGTTGCCGCCATCGGCAGGTAGCCGCCGGTTAAACCTTTGGCCAGCGCCAGGAAGTCCGGCCGTACCCCCTCCCGTTGACAGGCGAACAAGTCCCCGCGTACCCGACGTTCGCCCCCGGTCGGCTGCGCCGGGGTCGTCCGCCCGAAGCCGGTCATCACCTCGTCGGCAATCACCGCCGCGCCGTTACCGCGGGCCAGCTCCGTCACCCGACGCAGCCAACCGCCCGGCTGCGGGATCATCCCCGCCGCTCCTTGGATCAACGGCTCGAGCACCAGCGCGGCGTAGGCCTCGCCCCGCCGCTGTTGCGCCGCCAAGCGACCCTCGACTTGGTCCAGACATTCCCACCGGCAGCGCCGGTAGTCGCGCGCGTCCGCCCGCTCCGGACGGGCGCGATTGAAGCGACACCGGTAACAGTACGGCGCCATCACGGTGTCGGACTTGAACAGCAAGCCGGCATAACGTTGATGGAATAAGTCAATGTGCCCGAGGCTCACCGCGCCCACGGTGTCGCCGTGATACGCCCCCGCCAGGGAGAGAAACCGGGGTTTGGTCGCCCCGTGGGCGCGCCGGGCATAGTCATAGGCCAGCTTCAAGGCGACCTCGATCGCCGTGGCGCCGTCATCGGAGTAGAAGACCTTCGCCAGGGGCGGCGCCGCGCCTGGCCGGCGGCCGGCGGACCCGTTGGCGGCCGCGACCAAGCGGGCGGCCAATAGCGCCGCGGGTTCGTTGGCCAGCCCCAGCGCGGAGGAGTGCGCAATCTTGCCCAACTGCCGCCGCACCGCCGCATCGACCCGCGGTTCGCGATGTCCGTGGAGATTGGTCCAGATCGAGGCGTTGGCGTCGAGGTACTCCCGCCCGCGCGCATCATAGAGTGTTGCCCCCCGGCCGCCCACGATGACAATCGGCTCGCGCCGCAGCCAGTCCCGCATCTGGGTGAAGGGGTGCCAGACGTAGCGCTGGTCGAGCTGCGCCAGCCGTCGGGCGCGGCGCGCGGCGTTCGCCGCGGAGCTAGGCGCTGGGTGCGAACGGTTCATCCGAGCGGGTGAATCGCGCGGGCGGTCGCAGTCATTGCGGTGGCCACCCAGTGGCCGCCAGGGCCTCACCCAGATGCGCCACCTGCGCCGCCGTGTGGGCCGCCGTCACCGTGAGCCGGAGCCGGGCCGCCCCCCGCGCCACGGTGGGGAAGCGGACCGCGGGGACGAACAAGCCCCGGGTGCGGAGCACCTCCGCCGCCCGCAGGGCCTCCGCCTCGTCGCCCAGAATCAGGGGGAAGATTGGGCTGAGCCCAGTAGGCGGTCCGGCCAAGCTCGCCACCTGTCGCACCCGCTCCCACAGTTGGGCACAGCGAGCCCGGCCCTGGTCGCTTTGGACTAACCGGAGGGCGGCCAGCGCCGCGGCGGCCGCCGCCGGGACCGGCGCGGTCGAGAACATGAAGCTCCGGGCCCGGTTCACG
>JAJXTA010000767.1 GCA_021784265.1 bacterium
TTCGAGGCCATTGACGAAGCTCAACTGCCCCAGCCACAGCAGGAGAAGAAACTGTTTCATAATCAGCTTGGGTGAGCCATCGGGCGCCATCGGGTTGCAAGGACCTAATTTCAACCATCGCGGCGTCTATGTAGATCAGAAAGCACATTGCGTACCAGTAGGTTCATCCAGCGCCGGCGTCGCCAAGCCGACCGACGGCGTGTCCGGGCAGAACTTCCTTCCGAGGCCGACGGGCGGCAGTGAGCGATCCCAGCGCGGCTTCGGCCCACCCTGCCCTCGACCAGACCGAATTACTTGAACACGAAATAGTTGACACGAGGGTATGGGACCTCTTCGGTGCCCTCAACCAGGCCTCTTGGAGCCTGAGTAGGCCGCGGACTGCACGCGAGAAGGGCTGAAACTGCGGTCCACCCCCGCCGACGCGGGACACCGCAGGCCGATCAATTCTCACGCATTATGCGTGAAGATCACGCACCGGTCGTCAAACCCCGGCGTCGCGGTGCAACCTGGACCCTGTTTCTCTCAGCCTTACAGGAAAACGGCCGTCACCCTTTTGGCCTCGGCGAAGGGAACCGAGGCAACCATGGCTCCGTTGGTTAAGTTGTGTGTTCCCCCACCCCGGCAGGCGTGGCTGACAATCCAGCGCCGACAACGCTGTGGGTTAGCCTCGGGCGTGCTTTCGGTTTGCTAAACTGCCGGCTCTTTGGCAATCAAGAGGGCGGGCACTATGAGAATCCTGTTATCGCTCCTCACGCTGGCGGCGGTAGGTTTGGGTCCTGCTGGCCACGACGGCGGCCTGGGCCCGTCCGCCGTGGCCGCCGACGCGCCGCGACCCAACACCGAGGCCGTGCTGCTCCGTTGGCACTTCCAAGGCACCGCGCGGCTGGCCGGCAACACCGAGGGCACCCTGCTGCGCGACGTGTGCGCCCTGCCCAGCACCCGCCGCTTGGTCGAGGAGGCCCTGAGTAAATTGGCGCGGGCGCCCCAAGAACAGTGCCGCACCCAACTAACGAGCACGAATCTCGACACCGCCGCTCTCCTCCGGCCCCTGCTGGATGATCTGGTTCAGGCCGAATCGTTCGGGGAATGCCGCGGAACCACGCCAGCAACCGCGGAGTGGAGCTTGGCCGTACGGCTGGACGCGGCACGCGCCCAGGTCTGGGACGGCAACAGCCGTCAGTTGAGCGCGGCGTTCGGTGGCACCGCGCCCCGGGCGGCGCAGGCTGCGGGGTTTGATGGTTGGGAGAGTACTCGTCCCAGCGCCCCCACTCGCCTCCGGCTGCTCCGGGCGGGAGGTTGGGTGGTGGTGAGCTGGGGCAATGGCCGGCTCTCAGCGCAGGATCAGATGCTCGAGCGCCTCCGCGGCTCAGGCCATCCCGCAACGGCCGGCAACGGTTGGCTGGACCTGGAGGCCGACCTCGCGCACTGGGCGCCGGCACTCGGCTTACCCATGTCCATCCCCTGGCCGCGCGCCCGAATGACGGGCCAAGGCCGCGGCCCCAGCGTGAGGTCGAACGTGGAACTGGTCTTCCCTCGCCCGCTGGACTTGGCGCTGGCGGAGTGGCAGATCCCCACCAACACGATTCGCGAGCCGCTGATCAGCTTCACGGCCGTGCAAGGGCTCCGGGCCTGGCTCCAGGCTCAGCCCTGGGTGAAGCAGTTGGGCATCGACCAGCCCCCTAATCAACTTTTCGCCTGGGGATTGTCCCAGGTCCCGTTCGAGACCTACGCGATGTGGCGCATGCCCAACAGCGCGACCGTGCTCCCGCGGATCGCCAAGGCCTTGCCCGGGGTGATCGAAACCAACTTCCCCTTGCTCAAGGTGGGGGAGGTCACCTGGGAACCACGTTACTCCCAGATCCTGTGGCGACGGCTGCCCATCCTGGTGCCCTACCTGCAACCCGCACCCGGGCCGGACCATGACTTCGTCCTCGCCGGTGTCTTCCCCACAACCCTCACCAATCAACCGCCCGGGCCGCCGGAACTCTTCAGCCAAGTCCTCGACCGAACCAACCTGGTGTACTACGATTGGGAGATCACCCAAAACCGGCTGCAAGACTGGCGCAGCCTCATTTCGCTCTACTCGATGGTGGCGGGTTACGTGCCCCCGCCCACCAACAGCGCGGCCTACCGCTGGTTGATGGACACCAACCTGGTCTCGCACCTGGGCAACGCGGCGACCGAGGTGACCGTGGTCAACCCGCGGGTGCTGGCGGTGACCCGCACCTCGTCGGTTGGCTTTACCGGCTTGGAACTGGCGTTACTGGCCCGCTGGGTTGACAGTCCCACCTTCCCGGCCTACCGGGCGCCCGAGCTGATCAGCCAATGGCGCCAGCGTCGGCATCCGGCCACGCCGCCCCCGCGGTTAGGCCCCTGACCTCGGCCATGCTCAAGCTCGGCGTCAACATCGATCACGTGGCCACCCTGCGCGAGGCCCGCTACCGGGGCCGGCCGCGGGGCGAACCGGACCCGCTCGCGGCGGCGCAGCTTTGTGAAGCCGCGGGCGCGCACGGCATCACCGCCCACCTGCGCGAAGATCGCCGTCATATTCAAGACCGAGACGTGTGGGCGTTGCGCCAGAGCATCAAGACCCGGCTGAACCTGGAAATGGCCAATGCGCCCGCGATCGTGGCCATCGCTCTCCGGCTCAAGCCCGACATCATCTGTCTGGTCCCCGAACACCGCCAGGAGGTCACCACCGAAGGTGGCCTGGACGTTGTCACCCACCGTGCCGCCCTCACCGAAACCCGGCGCCGGATGAACGATGCGGGCGTCGAAGTGAGCCTGTTC
>JAJXTA010000768.1 GCA_021784265.1 bacterium
TCGCGGGCTCAGTCCGGCCGAGCTGCAGAGCGGCCAACCCATCGGGGCGCCGGGCGTGCGGGCGGCCCTGCGGCTGTTGGAGGCGGTGGCCGGTTCGGCCCTGGCCCGGCAGGTCGAGATCCAGAGTGTGGACGTCTCCTCGCCCCAGGTGCTCCACGTCACCACCCGGCCCGGGGCGGCGATTACTTTCGGGCTGGACAATCCCGTCCAAGCGGTGCGGCGCTGGTACTTGGTGCGCGCCGAAGGCCAGCGCCTGGGCCGGGAGGTCATGTCGCTGGACCTGTCCCTCTCCAATAACTGTCCGGTGCTCTGGCTGGAAGCCCGCACCCCTCCGCTCCTTGACGTCAAACCGGTCAAACCCTCACCCGACCCCAACAAAAATGTTTGATTCCTCTTCTTCGATCGTCGTTGGCCTGGAAACTGGCACCTCGAAGGTCTGCGCCGTAGTCGGCGAACAGGACGCTGAGGGGACGCTGCGGATCCTCGGCCTGGGCCAGGCGCGCTCCCGGGGCGTCCGCAAAGGGGAGATTGTGGATGCCACTGCCGCCAGCGAGGACATCCGCGCCGCCATCGCTGAGGCCGAACAGATGGCCGACGTGGAAATCCGCAACGTCTATCTCGGGGTTACTGGCGCCCACTTGCGGGGCTTCAACAACCGGGGTCGGCACAGCATCGTGTCGGCGGATCGGGTGATCCAGCCCGAAGACGTTCAGGACGTGGTCAAGAACGCCAAGGCGATCAACCTCCCCGCCGATCATCATGTGGTGCACGTGGTCCGCCAACACTTCCTGGTCGATGGCCACGTGGGGATCGTCAACCCGGTCGGTATGCTGGGGGCGCAGATGGAGGTGGAGGTTCACGTGGTGCATGGGATCACCAACCGGCTCCAAAACGCCATCCGCGCGGTGAAGGGCCTGCAACTCGAGGTGGAAGACATTGTCTTCAATGGGATCGCCTCCTCGCTGGCGGTGCTGACGACCCAGGAGAAGGAACTGGGATCGCTCGTCATCGATGTCGGGGCGGGCGTGACCGAGTATGTGGTCTATGTGAACGGGATCATCAAGCACACCGGCGCGCTGGCGGTCGGCGGGGACCATGTGACCAACGACCTGGCCTACGGTTTGAAGCTGTCGATGGGCCGGGCCGAGCAGCTCAAGATCGACCAGGGCGCCGCCCTGGTGGAGGAGGCGGTCAAGGGCCGCAGCGTACCCCTGACCAACGACCTGGGCTTGCCCGAACGCTCGGTCAACCTCGAGCACCTGCGCCGGATCATGTCGCTCCGTCTGGAGGAGATCTTCGAGATCATCGCCACCGAGGTCGAGAAGACCGGGTTGCTCGATTACCTGCGGGCCGGGGTGCTGTTGTGCGGGGGCGGCGCGCGCATCCCCGAGGTGCAGCGATTGGCGGCGCGGGTCTTTGGCCTGCCCGTGAGCGCCGGGCGCACCCAATCGATCAGCGGCCTGGTCTCCACCCTTGACCAACCCGAATTCGCCACCGCCATCGGGCTGGTGAAGTTCGGCTCCTTCCAACAAGACCGGCGCCGCGGGCGCAATTCGCTGGGCGCGCGGTTGAAATCCACCCTCACCCAAATCTTCCAACGCGGCTGAGCGCGCGCCTCCTCCGTATGATCACCGAGACCCAATCCAACGCACCCTCGTCCGGCCCCAAGAGCATTCCCGCCGTCAAAGTCATTGGCGTGGGCGGCGCGGGTCTGAATGCCCTCGAGCACCTCATGGGCCACAGCCCGGCGGAGCTGGTCTTCGCCGGCCTGCACACCGACGCCCGCCGCCTCGACCAAACCCGCATCGGCGAGAAGCTCTTGTTGGGCGTGAACTTCACCCGCGGCTTGGGCGCCGGCGGGGATCCCGAGATCGGTCGCGCCGCCGCCGAGGCCGAGAGCGAAAAACTGCGGCAGTTGTGCGCCGAGCGCGATGTGGTCGTCGTGGTCACGGGGCTGGGGCGGGGGACCGGCTCGGGCGCCGCGCCGGTGTTGGCGCGGGTGGCGCGGGAGAGCGGGGCGCTGGTCCTGGCGCTGGCGACCCTCCCCTTCGAATTCGAAGGGGCCCGCCGCCAGGAGCAGGCCCGACAAGCCCTGCGCCAATTGCGCACCGCGTCCGATGCGGTTCTCTGTCTGCCCAACCAGCGCGTCGCTGGCTTGGTGGATGAAAACACCACCTTCGGCGACACCTTCCGGATCACCAACGAGATGCTGGCGCAAGGGGTCCGGGGTTTGTGGCGGCTCCTGGCGGGCCACGGCCTGCTCAACGTGGCGTTCGCCGACCTGTGCCACGTCGTCCGCGGGCGCCAGGCGGAGAGTCATTTCGCCACCGCCGAAGCGATGGGGGAAAACCGGTCCACGGACGTCGTCCAGCAGATTCTGACCCATCCCCTGCTGGACCACGGGCGCTGGCTGGCGGAGGCCGATGCCGTCTTGGTGAGTTTGGCCGGCGGGCCGGACCTCACGCTCAAGGAGGTCCATCAGGTCATGGGCCAGCTCAACCGCGCGTGCGAGAAGGCCCAGATGGTGATGGGGGCGGCGATCGATGCCGCCTTCCACGACCGCCTGGCGGTGACCCTGGTGGCGGCCAAGCACGGCCCGGTCGAGGGGGAGAGACCCGCCAGCGCCGCCGCCCTAGTCGCCGAACTCGAACCGCCGCGGTCGGAGTTTCCCACCACGGCCCTGGATCTGGAGGTCGAGACGGCCAGCCCGGGTCGCGGGCTGGGGGAGCGCCCCGCGTCGCGCTTCGTGCCGCCGCCGCCGGCGCTCAGTCCGGAGCGGGTCGAG
>JAJXTA010000769.1 GCA_021784265.1 bacterium
TTATTTGTCGCAATCTGAATTGCCGGTGACCTTCGGGCTCGGGACCGCGACGCACCTGGACGGGGTCGAGGTGCGGTGGCCCAACGGGCACGTGCAGCGCGTGGCGGAGGCGCGCTTGGACGCCCTCACTGTTGTAACCCAGGAGCGGTAGGCGCGTTCACGGGCGGCGGTCGGTCCCGACCGAGCCGCGCGGTTGCCGGGAGGCGAACCCCTTCGCGCGCGGGCCATCGCTTGGGTTCGGCAACGGCCAGGGTGCGGGGAGGCTGACCTTGGCATTCCTCGGCTGTCGATTCTTCACCACCGCGTCGGAATCCGCGCACCCGGATCGGTTCCTCCCCCAGCGCGTGGGGGGAGGTCCGTGGCTTGCACGATAAATGCTGTAGGCCGTGGCGAACGGAGATGGTATGGAAACGCGACTGTTGCGAATGTTCTGCGCGGTGGCTGAGCAGGGCAGCTTGGTGGGGGCCGCCAGACGGCTCCACCTGACGCCCTCGGCGATCAGTCATGGGCTCAAGGCGCTGGAGGAGGAAGCGGGGTGTCGGCTCTTCGAGCGGGCGGGCAAACGGGTCTGGTTGAACGAGGCCGGGGAGCGGTTGCTCGCCCAGGCTCGGCCGGTCCTGAGCGCGTTGGAGGCGCTGGGCGAGTCGATGCGGCGCTTGGCGGCCACCGGCCCGACCCGGCTGCGCGTGGGCACGGCCGCTTCGGCCTGTCAGCACTTGCTCCCGGGCGTCATCCGCGAGTTCAAGAAGACCTATCCCCAGCTCGCGCTCCAGGTCGAGTCGGGCGACATGCCGGAGATGGTCGAGCTGATTCGGGCGCATCGGGTGGATTTGGCTCTGGGAGTTGCCCCGAGCGACGCCAGTGGCTTGGTGATGCGTCCCGTGTTCCAAGATGAATTGATGTGGGTGTTTTCGCCCAGCCATCCCTGGGCGGCTAGCCGCTCGATTGGGAAGGACGAGTTGCGCCAACAACCGTTGATCCTCTACCAGCGGTTCAGCTTCACCGCGCGCTTGATCGACGCCTACTTCCGCACCTTTCACTTCTCGCCCAGCGCGATCATGGAGGTGGACAGTATCGAGGGGATCAAGGAATTGGTGAAACTGAATCTGGGAGTGTCGATTCTGGCCCCGTGGACCGCCGACAAGGAGCTGGCGCGGGGCACGTTGCGGATGCGGCCGCTGGGGGGCCAGCCCGTGGCGCGGCGGTGGGTGGTGATCTCGCAGGCCGGGCGCGAGCTGAGCGGCGCCGAGGAGACGTTCTGTCGGTGCTGCCGCCGGCAAGCCGCGGCGCTGCGGTTGGATCGCCAGGACCTCGCGCGCGAGCGCGACACATAGCGATGGGGCTTGGCGCGGGTTGGTCCCGCCATGCCCGTCGGCTCCGGAAGGTGGTCCGCGCGTGCCCGGGTCGGGCCGGGCCCGTCTCCGCCGTCGAGCCCGTGAGCGCCGGGTCAGCCAAGCCCGCGGGATCAGTAAACGTCGCGCTGGTAACGTTTGGCGGCCTTGAGATCGCTGACGAACTCGGCGGCGGCTTCCTGGGTGCAGCCGCGGGCGCGTGTGACCACCTCAAGCAAGGCCGCTTCGACGTCTTTGGCCATGCGTTGGGCATCGCCGCAGACGTAGAGGTGCGCCCCCGCCTCCAGCCACGCGTAGAGCTCCTGGGCCTGTTCCAACATCCGGTGTTGGACATAGACTTTCCGCTCTTGGTCGCGGGAGAAGGCGGTCTCCAGCCGGGTCAGGGTCCCCTGGGCCAGCATGGCCTCCAGCTCGGCACGATACAGGAAATCGGTCTGTTGGTGCTGGTCGCCAAAGAAGAGCCAGGCCCGGCCCGGCGCGCCCGTCGCCGCCCGCTCCTGGAGAAAGGCCCGGAATGGCGCGATGCCTGTCCCGGGCCCGATCATGATGATGGGGCGGGTGTGATCGGTGGGGAGACGGAAGTTGGGGTTGGGCTGGAGAAAGACCGAGACGGGCGTTGGTTGGGCGGCTCGATCGGCCAGAAAGGTCGAGCAAACTCCCTTGCGGGCGCGACCCCGGGTCACGTAGCGCACAATCGCCACGGTCAAATCGACCCGCGCCGGGGCCACCTTCGGGCTGGAGGCGATCGAGTAAAGGCGGGGCTGGAGCCGTTTGAGCAGCCCGACGAACTCGCGTGGGGGGATCTTAACGGCGGGATAATCGAGGAGGAGGTCGATCACTTCACGCCCGCGCAGGTATAGCGTCAGCTCGCCGTTAACGTTGGGGGCAGTCAGGCGCTTGAGCAGGTCGTCCCCGGTCCGCTCGGCCAGGAACCGGAGCAGGGCGTGCGGAATCCGGGTGATCTCATAGTCGCACTGGAGGGCCTGGCGGAGCGACACTTCGGCGCCACTGGCACCCGGCACGGGGGTGTTGCCCTCGCTCCCGAGGACCGTCAGCAGCTCCTCGACCAGGAGTGGGCAGTTAAGGGGCTGAACCCCCAGCGCGTCGCCGACCTCGTAAGCGAGTCCCGGGCCCTCACAGGCAAGGGTGAACTGGCGCGTTTCTTTGGCCGAGTCCATTCCGCTCAGCCGCAGGTTGGCGACGAGGGCTGCGGGCAGCGGTCGGAGGCGGGAGCCCAAGAGAGGGGCCGGTTGTGGGGCGCTCGTGGTGAGATGGGCGGCGATGGCGGGGGTGGGAGGCGGCGGGGCGGGACCGCCGGGAGGCGCGTCCCCCAGCCCGTGCAGGGCGCGGTCGAGCCACTCCGGGAACACCGCGTCGTAGTCCGCGTCACAGTCGGCGCGTGCGGTCACGCGGCGGCCGCCCAGCTCCGCGAG
>JAJXTA010000770.1 GCA_021784265.1 bacterium
CGTGCCGCCGGTGGAGGTCCAGGCGCTGATCGGCGCGTTCCCAACACCGGGCGGCAGCGGATCGTCTTCGAAACTGGGATTACGCACATACGAGCCGACGACCGTCACGCTCACCCCATTGTTGATGCACAACCCCGCGGCATCCAGCACCGCCAGCGTGGTGGTGCCGGGACCGACGCCCGTGACCTGGCAGGTGGCGGTGTTGACACCCCCCGCGGTAAAGGGCAACACCAACGCCCCGCTCGCGTCCGCTCCCACCAGCGCCGCCACCTTCGGGTTCGCGCTTCCCAGCTTGATGTTCGCCGAACTGCTGGCGATCAAACCCGGCGGCACCGTCACGGTGATCGTATCCGTGCCTCCCACCGTGAGTTCGGTCTGGTCCGGTTGCACAATCAGGCAGGGCAAAGCCGAGCTCTGGCCCACCAGGTGGATGTCGTCCAGGAGCACCGTCTGGTCGTTCGTCGAAGTCTGGGCGAACGTCAACAGGACCGTGTCGTTGGTCAGCCTGAACGTGATGTTCGTGCTGTGGTAGGGATTGCTGCCACCCACAGGCGCCACCACCTGGTCGAAGAGCACCGTGTTGTTCGCTTTCACCTGGAGATGCGGACTGTTGGTCGAGCGAGCGTTATAGGCGAAGGCGAGGGTATAACTGGTGCCGCTCACCAAGCCGCGCACCTGCTGGCTCAGTGAACCGGCCCCCTCGATGAAGGCCACGTTGTCCTGGTCCGGCGTCGTCCCGTTGTCGGCAAAGGGACCGGCCCCGCCGAAATTGACTCCCGCCTGCCCGCCGACGGTCCACCCGGCCAGGTTCGTGAGGTAGCCGGGCGCAGCCACCACGCCGCTGGCCTCGAAGCTGGGATTCATCAGCACGACCTCGTTGGTGCTCCGCGCCACCACGCAAATGGCGTCGAATAGTGAGGTCACATCCCCGGACGGATTGTTGAAGAACATCAAGTCACCCGTGTCGGTGCCCGGGATGAACGGCACATTGCGGAAGGCAAACGGCTTGCCGGTTCCGACCGCCACGACGTTGGGAATGGTGTCCAGGGTGTTGCCGGCAAAGGAGACATCGATCTCGAGGGACGTGCCCGCCGAGGCGGTGCGCGCGTTGTAGAAGTATTGCAGCCAGTATTGGTTGGTCGGGTTGAGGCGGGAGAGCGTTTGCGTCATCGTCGCGGCGCCCTGGAGGAACGCCACCCGGCCCTGATCCGGGTCGAGCCCGTTGTCCCAGAAGGGGCCGGACACATCGTTCACTCCGGCCCCACCCGTGGTGGTCCAATCGTCGATCGCGCCGTAATGGGGCCAAGCCGCCGCGTAGTTCTTCTCGAAGCTGGGATTGCGCACAAAGCTGCCCCCCGCCGTCACCATCAACGGCTGGCCCACGCAGCCACCAGACCCAACCGTCAGGTCGAACTTCGCCGCCCCGCTCCCCACCACGTTCAGGGTCAACTGATTGGTGAACGGCCCCGCGGAGGTGAAGGTGAGGGCGAGCTGGTTGCTCACCGCCCCGGCCAACGTGGCCACGCCCGGGTTCCGCGCCGTCACCGTCACGGTCACTGGACCATTGCTCACCAGGCTGGGCGGGATCTGCACCGTCGGGTTCAGGACATCCCCGGCGCGCGCCTCGAATTCGTGGGTGAGGAAATCGGCGCACCCGGCGGCATCGACCTCGAGGTTATCGAAGACATCGACCCACTGGTTCCCCGCCGCCGCGTAGCCCGCCAGGGTGATGAAGTTGTTGTCAAAGCCGGCGGGGCGGTAGTACTCCAGCGAACTGGCGCTCAACCGGGCTTGCTGCCCATTAATGAAGAGCTTCACCGTGGCCGGCGACCCGGCAAACCCGGCCGCAGCCACCTCGAGGTGCACGTGAAACAGCCCGTTGGTCGGGATCGTCAGGTCCCCGGTCCCGGCATACACCGAGGCCGCGCCGTCGAAGACCTGGAGGGCGCCGTTGTCCCGAAAGAGAATCCCCATCCCATCCGAGGCGTTCACCGACATCGTTTCATTGCCGGCGCCGAAGATGATCGCCGCCCAGTCGGTCGAACTGTCCGCCGTGTCGTTGACGCCGGGGTCAACGTCAAAGTCGATGCTGAAGTTGCTCCCTTCGGTAAAGTTGTGATCCGGGGAGACCATCACCACCCCGTTGCCGGCGGTCAGCTTGAGCTGGTTGGGCGCATCGGGCTGGCCGATCTGGCTCAGGTTGGTCACGCCATCGGCGGTCGAGGTGTAGGTCAGCGGGGCCAAGGGACCCGACTGGCTGGCTCCCGCCAGGGCGTTGATGTCATCGCTGGGGGTAGTGGTGTTGAACGTGTCTTTGAACAGCAAGGTTCGCTGCTGTGCCTGCGCGCCGGTGCCGACCGTGGCCGCGACGGCAAGGACCGCCGCCAGGATTAGTTTCGTTCTCATCGATGTGGGCTTGGGTTAAGGGTGGCAGGAACCGTTGGCAGCCGCGCCGCCTGCCGCGGCGGCGCCGGCCGGCAACCAAGTCCTGCGCCCGGGTTGATCAAACGATTACCAGCTTCAGAATTGCCGCTAATCTAGGTCACTCCGCGCGCACGGCGCCTTCACTTTGTCGCCAAAAACCTGGACAAAAGCGCCAGCCCCTCAGCCCCCCGGTGGGCGGCCCCAGCCCGGCGGGACCGACTCGCGGGGCCCTCCGGCCCACCGCGCTGGTTGACACCCCGTCGCCTCGGGCGTAGGCTCCAGCAGTCAGCCGATGGTGGAGTTACGGGTTTCTGGGAGAAAACCAAACATTGTTTATGAAGCAGCCTCGACCTCATCTGGC
>JAJXTA010000771.1 GCA_021784265.1 bacterium
AGGTCCCCACTCGAAAGGCGGGCGACCGGAGTTTCTCGATGGTCGCATCGAGTTTCTCCAGAGCCTGGCGGGCTTCGTCCTGCATCTCTTCCATGGCCAGGATCCGCTCCCGCAGATACACCAAGTCCAGGATCGAGGAATGGCGTGGCGGCAGTTTGCCCGCGATCAAGTCCACCAGTTGCAGGGTGGAGAGTTTGTCGAGTTCTTCGTGGGGTAACAGCCCGGTCAAGGCACCCGAGGCGGCGGGCGGCTCGGTCGCCGGCTTGGCGTTCCCGGCGCCCGACGCTCCCTTCTTCCGGAGTTCTGACATGCTCCAGTTTAATCCAGAAGCCAACTTTTGCAAACCGCCGGGGAGAAAAAACCGGCCCGCGGCGCGCGGCGGTTCAGGCGGGATGGGCCGCCGCCAGCCGGCGCGCCGCCGCGCGCACGGCCGCCACCAGCTCCGTGGGTTGGAGGACGGCGGCTTGGCCGCCCCACCCCAGCACCCAGCGCCGCACCTCCTCCAGGCTGGAGAGCTGGAGCCGCAGCTCCACCTGCCCCTGCGCCAGCTCCCGCAAGCGCTGCGACGGGTGCCACCGCTTCTCCCGCACGTAATCGGCCACCAGCGCGCTGAACCGGATCACCACCTCGTAGTGGCCTTGCCCGGAATGGACCCCAAAACTATCCCGCAGGCGCTGTTCCAACGAAAACTGCCGGGAACGGACGAACGTCTTCCCCGTGGGCCGGACCTCCCGAATGCGGGCCGGGACGAAGGTGCGAAGGTCCTGCCGCAGGTGCTCGTAGGCGAAGAGGAACCATTCGCCGTTGATATTGGCCAAGTGATAGGGGTCCACCACCCGCGACTCCGCCGCGCTCTGGCCAGGCTTGCGATACCGGAGGATCAATTGCTGGCGCCGGGCGGTCGCCTGGGCCAGCGCATCGAACACCTCCAGGGCCACCACCGGCTCCGCGCTGGTCCGAAAGGAGATCGTCTCCTCCCACGCGGAGAGGTTGAGTGAAATGGTGTCGGGCAGCGCCGCCGCCATCTTCTTGAAGGCGCTCAGGAGCGGCTTCTCGAAGTTGGTCCCCCGATACTGCCGCGCCGCCTTCTCCGCCACCAGCAGCGCGAAGAGCTCGCCCTCACTGATCTGCAGCGTGGGGAAGGCCCCGACCTCCTGGGTGTAAAAATAGCCGAAGCGGGAGGCGTCGTATTCCAGGGGCAGGCCGAGGCGATCCCGCATGAACTCCAAGTCCCGGTGGATCGACTTGGTGCTGACCTCCAGTGCCCGGGCCAGGGTGGCGGCATTCGGGTAGGCCCCACCCTGCAGGGCCTGATGAATCCGCAGCATCCGCTCCAGCGGCGGCCGTGAACGCGGCACGCTGTCCGCCGCTTGGCCCAAGGCGCGTCCCGCAGGCTCCACACCCCACCCCGCCGCGGCTCAGACCAACTTGACCAACAATTCGTCGTTGGTCTTGTGCTTGCGCAGCGCCCCCAACAACGTCTCCATCGCGTCCACCGGATTCAGGTCCACCATCGTCCGCCGCAACTTGCGCACCGCTTCGATCTGGTGTTTGGGGAAGAGCTTCTCTTCCTTCCGCGTGCCGCTCTTGGGAATGTCGATGGCGGGGAACAGGCGGCGATCCGACAGCTTCCGGTCCAGGACCAGCTCCATGTTGCCCGTGCCTTTGAACTCCTGGAAAATCAGCTCATCCATGCGCGAGCCCGTGTCCACCAGCGCCGTCGCCACAATGGTCAGCGACCCCCCTTCCTCGATCTTGCGAGCCGAGGCGAACATCTTGCGCGGAATCTCGAGCGCCCGCGCATCGACCCCGCCGGTCATGGTCCGGCCGCTGCCCCCATGCACGCTGTTGTAGGCCCGCGCCACCCGGGTGATGGAGTCCAGGAGCACAAACACGTCTTTGCCCGACTCGACCATCCGGCGGCACCGCTCGATGATAAACCGCGACAGCCGCACATGGGTCTCCAGGTCCTGGTCGTTGGAGGAAGCCACGACCTCCGCCTTGACCGAGCGCTGGAAATCGGTCACTTCCTCCGGGCGCTCGTCGATCAGCAGCACGAGCACGTGGACCTCCGGGTGATTGGCGGTCACGGCGTTGGCGATCTGCTTCAAGATGGTCGTCTTGCCCGTCCGCGGCGGGGCGACGATCAAGCCGCGCGTCCCCTTGCCCAGCGGGGTCACCAGATCAATGATCCGAGTCTCCAGCATGTCCGGGCTGGTCTCCAACCGGAACTTCTGGAAGGGGTCAATGGTGGTCAGGTTCTCAAACCGCATCGACTTGGTGTATTCGGCAAACGGCATGCCGTTGACCTGCAGCACCTCGCGAAGCTGGGGGCTGCTCCCTCGATGGGGGGGTTGCAGGGCCCCCTTGACTTGACAGCCCTCCCGCAGAAACGCCCGCTTGATCGTGTCCGGCGTGACAAAGATGTCCGTGGGTTTGGGATGGAAATGGTTCTCTGGCGTCCGCAGGAAGCCAAAGCCCTTCTCGGAAATCTCCAGGTAGCCGGAGCCAACATCCGGCACAGCAGTGGTGCTCATAATTGTGTGTCGATCGCTTCGCTCAACAGTCCGTCCTCCCGACTCGCGTCCGGTGAAACCACGCTGAACCATTGAAATATCGGGAGAACCGCCGGCCCGAAGCGGTATGAAACCTAATTAAGGGACCGGCCAGTTAGACCAAAGACAATAGACATTTAAACTGGATGGGAAGCAAACGCAACAACTATTTTTGGGCGGCGGCGCCCGGGCGCCCGGCGCCCCCGTGGCTGCGGCGGCGCCCCCCCC
>JAJXTA010000772.1 GCA_021784265.1 bacterium
CCGTTATGGCCGGCACACCTTTGGGCAGGGGGTGCTGATGAGCCGTCGCTTGATCGAGGCCGGGGCGCGCTTCGTGCAGATGAACTGGCCCTCGGTGGCCAACGGCGACCCGACCTCGACCGCCTGGGACACCCATGCCGCTAATTTCGGGCCGCTGCGCAACCTGCATTGTCCCAAGCTCGATAGCGCATTGTCCGCGCTGTTGGAAGACCTGGATCAGCGGGGCCTGCTGCGCGAGACCCTGGTGCTGGCGGTGGGTGAGTTCGGGCGTTCGCCACGCCTGGGGGTGAGCACCTCCGGCAACGGCAATGCCCCGGATGGCCGGGACCACTGGCCCTATTGCTACACCGCGCTCCTGGCCGGGGCCGGCATTCAGCGCGGGGCGCTCTACGGCAAATCCGACGCCACGGGTTCCTCGCCGGCGGAGAACCCAGTGCATCCGACGCAGATTCTCGCCACCATCTACCACGCCCTGGGTATCGATCCGCACACCATCGCCTACAACCAACTCAACCAGCCGCGCGAGCTGGTGCAAGCGGAGCCGATCCCGGCGTTGTTTGGATGATCGGCCCGCGGCGCTGGATGAAGCGGGCCCGCCGGACCGGCGTGGCCTGGGGCTTCTGCCTGACGATGGTCGCCTGCGCCCAGGTGCCGCGGCTGAACTCGCTGACGCCGAGGTGGCTGCAGCGTGGCACCACCAACACGGTGACCCTCAAGGGTGAGAACCTGGCCGGCTTCACGGAGTTCCTCCTCAGCGGCGCTCCCGGCCTCGCGGTGACCGTCGTGCCCGCGGCGGCCCCGACCGTCACCGTGGTGAGCGACGACGACGCGGTGGCCGTTGCGGCGGATACGAATCGGGAGGTGACGGTGCGCGTCGCGGTGGGGCCGCACGCGGGTTTAGGGGCGCGCGAGCTGCGGCTGGCCTCGCCGCTTGGGGTGTCGAACCCGGAAGCGGTCGAAGTGGGGTCCCTGCCCGAGGTGCGGGAGGTTGAGCCCAACAACACCCTGGCCGAGGCCCAACGGGTCGAGCTGCCCGCCGTGCTTAACGGCGTCATTGACGCCCCGACCGAAGTCGATACGTTCCGGTTCCACGTCCGCAAAGGGGAGGAATACGTGTTCGACGTGCACGCCAATCGTTTCGGCTCGGCCCTGGACCCGTCGTTGCGGTTGCTGGACGCCCAGGGCCACGAGCTGGCGCGGGGAGAAGACGAGTTGGGTCTGGATGCCTTCATCGCCTTTGCCGCCCCCGCCGACCAGGACTGCATCTTGCAGCTTCGGGACTTTCGTTTCCGCGGCGGCCCGGACTTTACTTATCGCCTCTACGCCGGGGCCTTGCCTTATGTGGATTATTTCTTCCCCTTCGGTGGGCGGCGGGGTCAGACCGTGGCCGTGGCGGTGCGGGGGCGGAATCTGGATGGGCTGAAGGAGCTGAACTTGGGGATCGCGGCCAACGCTCCCCTGGGTCTGCAGGAAGTGCGGGCCCACACCCCGCGCGGTTTTACCAACGCGCGGTGGCTCGATGTCGGGGCGGCACCGGAATTCACGGAGACGGAGCCCAACGATACCGCCGCACAGGCCAACACGGTGGGGCTGCCGGTGTCGATCAACGGGCGAATCCAGGCCGACAAGGACGTGGACCAGTTTCGGTTCAAAGTGGGGCCGGGGGAGACGGTCGTGTTTGAAGCCTATGCCAGCGTGTTCGGTTCGCCCCTGATCCCGTTGCTCACCTTGACCGACGCCCAAGGCCACGTCCTCCAGCGCAACCACGAGGGCGCCGGGCGGGCGGATGCGCGCCTGGAGCAGACCTTCGCCCAGGCCGGCGACTATGTGATCGCCGTGAGTGCGTTGTTGGCCGGCGGCGGCGAGAACTACGGCTACCGGCTGACGGCGCGCCAGCCGGCGCCCGACTTCGCCGCGGTCTGTTTGGTGGACACCCCGCGCGTCCACCGCGGTGCCACCGCAGCCCTGCGGGTCGAGGTGCGGCGGGAAGGGGGCTTTGGGGGTGATGTCGAGATTGTGCCCGAAGCTTTGCCGGCGGGGGTCACGTGTGCGCCGCTGGTGATCACGCCCGCGTTTGGCGGCGGCACGCTCATGCTGTCGGCCGCGCCCCAGGCCGCCCTGGGCCACGGGCGGTTTCGGTTGCGGGCCCTCGGGGCGATGGGAGGCCAGCGCGTCGCCCGGGCGGTGCGGCCGCAGGCGGGCGACCGCCGCGTGAAGGAAGCGTTTGTCACGGTCCTCGAGGCGTTGCCCTTCCAGGTGGAACCTCTGACCCTGAGCGCCACGGTCGCCCAAAGCGAGGGCGGCGCGATTGCCGTCGAGGTCACGCGCCAGCCCGGATTCACGGGCGAGATCCGCCTGGCCCTCGAGGGCTTTTCCGCCGGGCGCGATCCGATCACGCGCAGTCTCGAGACCGAACCGGTGACGCTGAAAGGGGTCGAGACCCGCGCGCGGCTTAGCTTCAAAGCCCGGCTCGATTCCGAGCTGGGCACGCGCCCGGTCTGGGTCCGCGCCGAGAGCACCGTGGCCGGGCGGGCCGTGAGTTGTGTCAGCCGCCCGGTGATGTTCACGGCGGACGAGTTTCCGTTTGTGCTGGCCACGTCGCTGCCGCGGGTCTCGGTGACCGCCCCCGCCGGCGGGGCGACCTCCGCCGCCAACGAAGCCGAGTTCAGCGTGAGGGCGGTGCGCCGGGGTTGGTTCACGGATGCGATCACCCTGGCGCTGGAGGGTTTGCCGGAGGGCGTGACGGCCACGGCGACGAACTAGGGTCCAAATACCTCCGAGG